>VAYE01000271.1 GCA_005883235.1 Actinomycetota bacterium | reverse complement strand
GCGGACGCGCGGCTCGCATGGAGCGGGGACTCCGTGCGGCTCGCTACGCCGCCGGGCCACGACCTGCCCGTGGAGCACGCGACGTACGTCGTCGTCGACCTCGAGACGACCGGGCTCCGCCCGGGGACGTGCCGGATCTGCGAGATCGGAGCGGTACGCGTCAGGGAGCTCGAGCTCGCCGAGACGTTCCAGACGCTCGCGAACCCCGAGGTGCCGCTCGGCCGCGCCGTGGCCTCGCTCACCGGCCTGGCCGACCGGGAGCTTCGGCGCGCCCCGTCCGTGGAGGAGGCGGTGCGCCGGTTCCTCGACTTCGCCGGCGACGCCGTGCTCGTCGCGCACAACGCCCGCTTCGACCTCGCCTTCCTCGACCGCGAGACCGAACGGCTCACCGGCCGCCGGCTCGCCGGTCCCGTCGTGGACACGGTCTCGCTCGCCCGCCGGGTGCTCGAGGGCCGCGTCGCGCGCGCGAGCCTCGCCTCGCTCGCGCACTTCTTCGGCACGGACGCCCGGCCGTGCCACCGAGCGCTGCCCGACGCGAGCGCCACGGCGGAGATCCTCCTCGCGCTGATCGGCCTGGCCCAGGAGCGCGGCGCGACGACGGTCGCCGACCTCTGCGAGCTCGCCTCGACCCGCACGCGTCGGGTGTACCTCAAGCGGTCGCTCGCCTTCGGCGCACCGCCGACCCCCGGCGTCTACCTCTTCCGGGACCGCTACAACCAGGTGCTCTACGTCGGTCGCGCGCGCGACCTGCGGGCGCGGCTCCGCTCGTACTTCCGCACCGACCGGCAGCGGCCGGCGGTCGAGGCGGCGCTGGCCGCTCTCGAGCGGATCGAGTGGCGGTCGTGCGGCTCGGAGCTCGAGGCCGCGCTCGAGGAGCTGCGGCTGATCCGGGAGCTGCGGCCGCCCGCGAACGCTCGCGTCTCGCGTCCGGAGTGCTACGTCTACCTCCGTCGCCGTGGCGGCGGGCTCGTCTGCTCGTCAGCTCCGACCGAGCTCGGCCCGATCAGGAGCCGCTCTCGTGCGCGCCTCGCCGCGCGTGCCCTCGACGGGGCGAGCGACGAGGAGCTCGCCGAGCCGGCGCTCGCCCTTCCGCGGCTCCGCGCGAAGGTGCGCGCGCGGGCCGACGCCCTCCGCTACGAGGACGCCGCCCGGCTCCAAGACCGCGTCGATGCGCTCGAGCGCATCGTCGGCGAGCTCCGGCGGCTGCGCAGGCTGCGCCGGGCCACGTGCTGTCTCGTCACACCTGCGCTCGAGCCCGGCTTCGCCCGCGCCGTGTTTCTCTCAGGCGGCCGGATCGCCGCCACGCGCCTGCTACCGCCCGGAGCCGGCGCGCTGCTCGAGGTCGAGGCCGGCCTCGCGCTCGCCCGCGCCGCGGAGCCCACTCTCGATCCGGACGCGGCCGACGAGCTCCTGCTCGTCGGCTCGTTCCTCCGGCGTCCGCCGCCCGAGCTCCGCGTCTGCCCGCTCGAACCGGACGCGATCCTGGCTGCGGCGCGCCGCGTCGCTACACCGGCGGCGGTTCCGCCACCGGCGCCAGCGGCCCGGGGTCGAAGACCGGCTCGACGGCGTGCGGCGTGATGCGGCCCTCCTTGATGTCCTCGGCCCAGTGGCAGGCCACCTCGTGGCCCGTCGCCAGGCGGCGGAGCGGAGGCACCTCGTCGCGGCAGCGCGTCGGCTGCACGTACGGGCAGCGCGTGTGGAAGCGGCAGGCGGGGGGCGGATTCGCCGGGCTGGGCACGTCGCCCGCGAGCAGGATCGCCTCGCGCCGGCTCTCCACGACGGGGTCCGGGATCGGCACTGCCGAGAGCAGTGAGATCGTGTACGGGTGAAGCGGCTCGGCGTAGAGGGCCTCCGCCGGCGACACCTCCATGACCATCCCCAGGTACATCACGGCGATCCGGTCGGAGATGTGGCGGACGACCGCGAGGTCGTGCGCGATGAAGAGGTACGTCAGCTCGAACTCGTCCTGCAGCCGCTCGAGCAGGTTGATGATCTGTGCCTGAATCGAGACGTCGAGCGCCGACACCGGCTCGTCGGCGACGACGAAGTCCGGGTTGACGGCCAGCGCGCGCGCGAGGCCGATCCGCTGCCGCTGGCCGCCCGAGAACTCGTGCGGGTACCTGTTCGCCGCATCCGCTGGAAGCCCGACGGTCACGAGCAGCTCGCGCACCCGTCCCGCCGCGTCGCGGCGACCCGCCAGGCCGTGCGTGCGCAGCGGCTCGCCGACGATCCGCCCGACGCTGTGCCGCGGGTTGAGCGAGGCGAAGGGGTCCTGGAAGACCATCTGCATCCGCCGCCGCAACGGCCGCAGCTCTCCCTCGCCGAGCGAGGTGATGTCGCGGCCGTCGAAGATCACGCGCCCTCCGGTCGGTTTGTAGAGGCCCAGGATCGTCCGTCCAACCGTCGACTTCCCGCAGCCCGACTCGCCCACGAGCCCAAGCGTCTCGCCACGGCGGATCGTGAGAGTCACGTCGTCGACGGCCCGTACGTCGCCGACGTGCCGGTCGAGGACGATCCCGCTCTTGATCGGGAAGTAGAGCTTGAGCCGGTCGAGCTCGACGAGCGGGCCGGCGCCGTCCGACCCCACAGGCGCGGTCATGCCGTCGCCGCGGCGCGCGCCCGCTCCCACTCCTCCGCGGGCACGGGGTTGAAGCACGCCACCTTGTGCCCGGGCTCGATCTCGACCAGAGGCGGCACCTCGCGGCGCGACTCCTCGACCTCGTACCGGCACCTCGGTTGAAAGGGGCAGGCGCTCGGGGCGTTCAGCATGTCCCTGGGCGCACCCTCGATCGGCTGGAGTTGCGCGCGGCGCGCTGCGTCGAGGCGCGGCACGCTCTGCAGCAGGCCGAGGGTGTACGGATGACGCGGCGTCTCGCGCATCAGATCGAGGATCTGCGCCTGGATCGTCACGTCGAGCGCGGTCGTCGGCTCGTCCGCGATCAGCAGCTTCGGCTTGCACGCGAGCGCCATCGCGATCATCGCGCGCTGCCGCATGCCGCCGGAGAACTGGTGCGGATAGTCCTTGAGACGCGCCTCGGCGCTCGGGATGCCGACCTGGTCGAGGAGATCCGCCGTGCGCGCCGTCGCCTGCTTCTTGTCGAGCCCGAGGTGCGTCTGGAGCGACTCGCGGATCTGGCGCCCGATCGTCAGCACCGGGTTCAGGCTCGTCATCGGGTCCTGGAAGATCATCGCGATCTGCCGTCCCCGGATCCGGCGGAGAGCGCGCTGCTTCAGCTGCAGGAGGTCGCGCCCGTCGAAGTGCGCCGTGCCGGAGCGGACGCGCCCAGCGCGTGGCAGGAGGCCGAGCAGGGCGAGCGCGGTCACGCTCTTGCCGCAGCCAGACTCGCCGACGATCCCGAGCGTCTCGCCGGGCCCGATCTCGAACGAGATCCCGTTCACGGCGTGGACGGTCCCGCCGCCCGTCCAGAAGTGGACGCGCAGATCCTCGACGGCCAGTAAAGGCTCGTTACGCACGGCCGACTGCCGCTCGCCCGCGCCGGCCGAGGAACCAGAACACCTTGCGCTCACGGAAGCGCCCCACCCGGCCGCGGAGCTTCGGGTCGAGGGCCTCGCGCAGGCCGTCGCCGATCAGGTTGAAGCCGAGGACGGAGATCACGATCGCGATGCCCGGGACGATGGCCAGAAACGGCGCCGACTGGAGGTAGTCGTTCACGTCGCTGAGCATCGTCCCCCACTCCGGCGTCGCCGGGTCCTGCGGGCCGAGCCCGAGGAAGCCGAGCCCGGCGACGTCGATGATCGCCGTCGCGAGCGCCAGCGTTCCCTGGATGATCACCGGTGAGATTGCGTTGGGGAGGATGTGCGACGCGAGGATCGCCCGCCGGCGCACACCGACCGCGCGGGCCGCGAGCACGAAGTCCGCTTCTCGTTGCGCCAGGATCGATCCGCGCAGCAACCGGGCGAAGATCGGGATGTTGGCGACGCCGACTGCGATCATCACCTGGTACAGACCCGGCCCGAGCATCGCGACGATCCCGATCGCGAGCAGCAGCCCGGGGATCGACAGCATGATGTCCATCAGGCGCATCACGACCGAGTCGACGAACCCGCCGAAGTAGCCGGCGACCGCGCCGAGGATGACGCCCGTCGAGAGGCCGACCGAAACGGCAACCACGCCGATCAGGAGCGAGAAGCGCGCACCGAAGATGAGACGCGACAGTTCGTCGCGCCCGAGCTCGTCGACCCCGAGGAGATGCTGGGACGACGGTCCCGGGCAGCACGTCGAGATGAGATTCAGGTCCTGCGCGCGAGGGTTATACGGAGCGATCACGGGAGCGAAGATCGCCAG
>VAYE01000270.1 GCA_005883235.1 Actinomycetota bacterium | reverse complement strand
CTTCGCACTTGCTTTGTGTCCCGGTTGTTTTACGAGGCCGACCGGGGACCTCGGCTTGCAGCTCTGCCGGAGAACCGACCACGTCGAAACCAGGTCGCCCCCGTATGTCCGTCGTATTGTAGCCTCGATGATCCGCAAAGCGGCCTTGCTCCTGGGAATCGCCGCAGTCGGAAGCGGCGAGCCGACCTCGTTCGGAACTGCGCGGCTCGGCACCCTCACGGTGACGGCGAGCGTCCTCGTCAGCTCGAAAGCGGTCGACATGCGCGGCGTCTGGAACGACACGAAGGTGCCGTGCACGGTCAGCCGGCGGCTGGGGGTACGCGTCCTCGTCGATCGCGTCGCCTCCGGCAAGACGAAGCGCGTCCTGCGTTCGGGCACGTTCCCGGACACGAACTGCGCCGAAGGCGGCCCCAACGTCGGCTTCACGATCAACGCGCGGGCGGTGGGCCTCGTCTGCCCGAACGGGCGCTGGAAGCCCGGCCTCTACCACTTCCTTACGCGCGCGAAGGAGTCGAAGAGGCAGCTCGAGGCCTCGGCGAGCCTCGACTGGACGAACACGCGCCGGTGCTAAGCCCCGCCTCGTCGGCTCCCGGAGAGGGCGAACGGCTCTGGTTCCTGGGGACGCTGGCCACGATCAAGGTGGCAGGTGAGGCCACGGATGGCCGCTTCGCGCTGATCGAGTTCCTCTTTCCGCGTCACGCGTCGCCGCCGCTGCACACGCACCCGCAGGACGAGAGCTACGTCGTGCTCGAGGGGCTGCTCACCATCCGCGCGGGCGACGAGCGTTTCGAGCTCGAGCCCGGCGGCGCCGCCGTCGTGCCGATGGGCGTGCCGCACACGTTCCGGGTCGACAGCGAGACGGCGCGGGTGCTCGTGCTCAGCACGCCATCCGGGCTCGAGCGCTTCGTTCGCGACGGTTCCGTTCCGGCGACTGCGACGACCCTGCCGCCCGCAGAGACCCCGCGGCCCTCACCGGACGAGCTGGAGCGGATCTTCCGCGCCCACGGCCAGGTCAACCTCGGCCCGCCGCTCGGGCCGGACGACTAACGCGTGCGGTAGTGAAGGTGAACGACGCCGCTCGCGAAGCGGCGTTCGTCCAGCAACTCGAGCTCCAGCCGGAGGTTGTCGGGGAAGGAAGGTCTGCCGCCTCCCACCACGACGGGCGCGACGAACAGGTGGCACTCGTCGACCAACCCGGCCCTGAACGCCTGGGCAGCGAGGTCGGGGCCGCCGACGGTGAGGTCATATTCCGCGGACGCTTTCATCTGCCGGACCGCTTCAGCGTCGAAGTCTCGCTCGATCCGCGTCCTGGCACTGGATGGCGTCTCCAACGTCTTGGAGTACACGATCTTGTCGGCTGCCCGCCAGATCTCCGCGAAGTCCTGCACGAAGGACGGCTGGTCGGCGAGCTCGCCCGCGGTCTCCCAGAAGACCATCACCTCGTACATCCGGCGCCCGTAGAGGTACGTGCCGACCGGCCGCTCGAGGTCGTTGACGAAGGCGTGCACCTCCTCGTCGGGAGCGGCCCAGTCGAAGTTGCCGTTCTCGTCCGCCACGTAGCCGTCGAGCGACGTGATCGCCGAGTAGATCAGCTTGGCCATGGCTAGCGGCGGCTCTTCAGGGCCCGCTCGATCTGGCGGTCGGCCTCGCGCCGCGCGATGTCGCGGCGCTTGTCGCGCCTTTCCTTGCCGCGGGCGAGAGCGAGCTCGACCTTCGCCCGCCCGTCCTTGAAGTAGAGCCTCGTCGGAACGAGCGTGAGGCCGCGCTCGCGCACCTTGCCGTAGAGCGACGCGATCTCCCTGCTGTGGAGGAGGAGCTTGCGGTCGCGGTCGGGATCGTGGTTCGCGATGTTGCCCTGGTCGTAGGTCGAGATGTGCGCGCCGACGAGCCAGACCTCGCCGTCGCGGACGTCGGCGTAGGCGCGGGCGAGGTTGGCGCGGCCCTCGCGAAGCGACTTGACCTCCGTGCCGACGAGGACGAGACCAGCCTCGTAGCGGTCGAGCAGGTGGTAGTCGTGCCGCGCCCGGCGGTTCTCCGCGACGAGCTTGATCCCCTTTTGACGCACGATGGCGCCAAAGCTACTCGACGCGGTGCACCATCCAGAGGTTGGGCTCGAAGTAGAGCCCGAGATCTTCTTCGCGGTCGACGGCGACCGGCGCGAGCCCCTGCGGGAAGACGTACTCGCCGCTCTCCGGAAAGGCCATCTCGGTCCAGGCCTCCCACTCGGCGACGGTGCCGCTGATGCGCATCGAGCGCGGCTCGGGCCGCAGGATCTCACCGCCGAGGCGCACGTGCGTGCGGATCCACGGGTCGAACGGGAGGCCGTCCTCGCGCGTCCAGCGCGCGTAGCGCTCGATCGGCGTGAGCGGGTAGCGCTCCTTCCAGCTCGGTCGCACCGGTGCGAGCAGGGCACCGAGGGCGTGGCGGCGGCCGATCTCCCGCATCCCCTCGAGCATCGCGCGGCTGAGCCCACCGCCCTGCGCCGACGGCCGGATCTCGATCGCCATCGCCGAGAGCGCGTTCGGCTCGCGACCCTCTTCCCGCAGCGCGAACCCGAGCTCGATCATCCCGTCGATCCCGGCCGGCAGCCCGTCCGGCGTGCCGCCCCACGTGCACGGGATCGTGTGCCCCTCCGCGAGCACGACGTCCTCGTCCTCGTCGTAGAGGACGAACTGAAACTCGGGGAAGTCGTCGTAGAGCCGTTCCCAGTAGCGGTTCAGGACGTCGCCGTGCGTGTTGTACGCCGGCCAGACGTCGAAGTCGACGCGGTCGGCGAGCTCGGGGCGCTCCGCATGCGTGAGGACGGCCGGCGGCATCGGCCGCCGAGCCTACGCGCGAACGGACGAGCGCACCATCACACCCAAGCCGAACAGGAGTCCGAACGAGGGGACGATCGCGAGCGGGATGGCGAGAACGGCGGGAAGCATCGCGCAAGGCCACGCCGCCCGGGCCGCGGCGTCGGTACGGGTGGCCACACCTTTCGGTCGTTACGATCCTTCGGCCGTGCGGCGTTCGCCCTACCTCGAGGAGATCCTCCGGCTCGACCCGGTCGCCGACCACAAGCGGATCACGCAGCTCGTCGTCTGCTACGAGTTCCCGTTCGACACCACGCGGTCGCTCGAGATGGCGTTCTTCCGCACGGATGCCGTCCCGGAGATCGGCGAGCGCCTCGACTCGACCCAGGAGTTCGCGCGGCGCGCGCAGCGGCGCTACGACGACACGGATCTGAT
>VAYE01000269.1 GCA_005883235.1 Actinomycetota bacterium | reverse complement strand
TGCCGATTCCCGGCCACGGCGACAGCAAGATCAACGCCGCCTTCCAGATCGGCGGGCCCGCGCTCGCCATCCGGACGATCCGCCACTTCACCGGCCTGCCGGTGAACCACGTCGTCACCGTCGACTTCGGGAGCTTCAAGCAGCTGATCGACGATGTCGGCGGAGTCGAAATCACCGTGCCGGAGAACATCCTCTCGAACCGCTTCGACTGTCCGTACGCGAGCCAGGCGCGCTGCAACCGCTGGCCCGGCTGGCGCTTCCACAAGGGGACGCAGCACATGAACGGCCAGCGCGCGCTCATCTACTCCCGGATCCGGGAGAACCGCCTGAACCCGTCCGAGAGCGACGTGACGCGGGCCGAGCGGCAGCAGCGCGTCGTGCAGGCGACGCTGCACAAGCTGTCGTCGTTCTCGACCTTCCTCTCCTCCCCGTTCAAGGCGGGGAAGTACGTGCGGCCGGTGTCGACCGATCTCTCGGCCTGGCAGCTCGTCCAGCTCGGCTGGGTCTACAAGCGGGCGTCCGCGAGCCGCGCGTACCACTGCCGGCTCGGCGGGAGCGCCTCGTCGATCGGCGGCCAGTCGGTGATCGTGCCGACGCAGGAGAACATCGCCGTCGTCCACATGGTCAAGGGCGACTCGGCGCCGCAGCCGCCTCCGCCGGGATCGGGGCCCTACGGGCCGGGCTGCGTGATCGGCGACAGCTCGATCGGCTCGGGCCGCTAAGTCGCGTCCGCGGCCTTCTCCTTCTTCGGCTCGCTCGTGCCGGTCTCTGTCTTCGCCGGCTCCGCCCCGTCCTTCGAGCCGTCCTCTCGCTTGCGGCCGCCGCGGCCGTAGTCGGTCGAGTAGAACCCGGAGCCTTTGAAGTGGACCGCGACGGGATACAGCACCCGCTCGACCGGGCCCTCGCCGCAGATCTCACACGCCGCCGGAGGCGGATCGCTCATGCGCTGGAACAGCTCGAAAACGTGGCCTTGCGGGCATTTGTACTCGTAGATCGGCACGGCCGGACAAGGCTAGCAGCGGCATCCGAGGTGTTAGCGTGACCGGCCCGCCTGACCATGACCGAAACGATCTCCCCCACTCGCCGCCCGCCGCAGACTTCAGACCAGCCGCGACCCCAGGTCGCGGCCCGGCCGTTTCCGGCCGACCTCTCCGCGCGCGCCTACGCGGCCGGCATCGCCCTCTGCTCGGCCGCCGTCGCGACGTTCGTGCTCGTTCAGGTGCACGCGTGGCCGCCGCACGAGGACGAGACGCTCGCGCTCTTCACCGGGCGGCACTCCTTCGGCGACGTGCTGCGGATCGTGCTCGGCCGCCGGGGCGGCGCGCCGCTCCACTTCGTGCTCGCCTTCCTCGTCGCGCACGTGGGCGGCGGGCTGACCGCGCTTCGGCTCTTCTCGGCGCTCTTCGCCGTCGCCAGCGTCCCTGTCGTCGGGGCGCTCGGGACGCGCCTGGGCGGGCGAGCCACGGGACTCGGCGCGGCGGCGCTCGCCTCCGGGAGCTGGGCGCTCCTCTTCCACGGCGTCTACGGCCGGATGTACAGCCTCTTCCTCTTCACGAGCGCGCTCTCGTACCTGCTGCTCGAACGCGCGCTCGAAGGCGGCGGGCGCCGTTGGGCCTGGTGGGCGCTTGCCGTCCTGGCGACGATCGCGACCCACCCGTACGGCGCGCTCGTCCTCGCCTCGCAGGGGCTCTACGTCCTGCTCCGACGTGTCCGGCTCCGCGGGGCGGTCGTCGCCTTCGCCGCCGTCCTCGTCGCAGGAATCCCGTTCTGGCGGACCGACTTCGTGCTCGCAGGCCGCTTCGACGTCGGCGTCGGGGGCGGCGGCGGCAAGCTGGGCGGGCCGATCCCCGTGTTGAAGTACCTCTGGGCGGTCGCCGGCGACCTCTCCACGGGCTACCGGCCGGCGCTCGTCGTCGTCCTCTTGCTCGCCGCTCTCGGGCTCGTGCTCCTCGCGCGCGAGGGGTCCGTCGGCGCGCTGCTCGTCGGCGCCGTCTTCGGCACGCCGACCTTCGCGTTCCTCGTCGCGAAGCTCGGCTCGCAGACCTCGCCGGAGTCGCGGCACCTGATCTTCGCGCTGCCGTTCTTCAGCACGCTCGTGGCGCTCCCCCTCGTCCGGCTGGCGCGGCGCGCGAGGCTCGCTCCGGTCGCGGCGGCCGCCGCGCTCCTCGTCCTCGTCGGTGCGGAAGTCGCGTGGGCCGACCACAAGACTCCGCTTCTCTTCGACGGCGAGCCGTCCGCACGGGTCGCGGCGCGCGCGGGGGCCTCGGCCTGGCTGGCCCGGACGGCGCGGCCGCGCGACGTCCTCTTCGGCTACGACCCGCTCTACCTCGGCGCCTGGGAGCGGAACGGCGCGCTCACGAAGACGGTCGTTCCGCGCGCCGACCCGAAGCTCGCGCTCTCCGTCCTCCGCGCGGCGCCGAAGCCGCTCGGCCGCGGCGTCTGGGTCTTCGACGCAAGCGACACGAACAACTTCACGCCGAAGCTCACGATCCCGCTCCGGCTTCCGCGGCCCGCCTCGGCCTTCGAGGCGCGGGTCTGGGGGCCGTTCCTCGTCATCCGGAGCCTCGAGCCGACCCGCACGCCGCGGCGCTTCCTCCAGGAGTCGAGGGCCGTCCAGCTCGTCGGCCAGTCGCTCTACATCGGGGACGCCGACGTCAACGTCGACACCGTCGACCGGGCGCTCAGGCGCCTCGGCCCCGGCCACTAGCCTCGCGCCGCTCCTCGTCCTGGACGAGCTCGCGATAGCAGGGCGCGTCCTCGAAGGCGGCCAGGCCGATCGGCGTCGGCCGCCGTCGCCGCGGGAGCCGCCGGCCGGCCGCGAGCGCGGCGGACGCGCCCACGAGCCCGCCGAGCACGAACTCGCCCGGAGCCGACGCGCGCGCGGAGACACGGCTCGGGGCAGGCGGGCAAGCCGCGAACGTCGCCGCCTGGGCGGTCGAGCTCGGCGCCGAGGGCCGCTTCGTCGGCAAGCGGGGCGACGACGAGGCGGGCGGGCTCGCGGCTGCCGAGCTCGAGCGGCGCGGCGTCGAGGTCGCGGGGCCGGTCGCGACGCAACGGAACGGCGTCGTCGTCTCGCTCGTCGAGCCCGGAGGCGACCGGGCGATGGCCTCGGACCGCGGCGTCGCCCCCACGCTGCGGCCGGAGGAGCTCGACCCGGCCTGGTTCGCGGACTGCGACTGGCTCCACCTCGCCGGGTACAGCCTGCTCGCGAGCCCGATCGCCGAGGCGGCGGAGGCCGCCGCGGCGCTCCGGTCCGGCCGCCTCAGCGTCGACCTCTCCTCGTGGACGGCGATCCGCGGCAGCGGCCTCCGCGCGCGACTGGAGCGGCTCCGACCGGACGTCGTCTTCGGCAACGAGCAGGAGTGGCAGGCGCTCGGGGGCGGGGTCGGGACCGCGGCGCGGGTGGTCAAGCGGGGCGCGCGCGGCTTCGCCGTCGGCGACGAGGAGTTTGCGCCGGCCGCAGGCGAGGTCGTCGACTCGACCGGCGCGGGCGACGCGCTCGCCGCCGGGTTCCTCGTCGGCGGCCCGGAGCTCGCGCGCGAGGCTGCGGCGCGCTGCGTCGCGCGCCTGGGAGCGATGCCGTGATCGTCCTCGCGCCCGAGGTCGAGGCGGCGCTCCGCGACGGGACGCCGGTCGTCGCGCTCGAGACGACGCTCGTCGCGCACGGTTTCCCGCCCGGAGAGGGCGTGGCCGTCGGAGTCGAGGCGGAGCGGCGCGTGCGCGCGGCGGGCGCCGTCCCGGCGACGATCGGCGTCCTCGACGGCGCGGTGCGGGCCGGGCTGACGGCGGAGGAGCTCGAGCGGTTCGACGCGCGGGCGCGGAAGGTCGGCCCGCGCGACCTCGCCGCGTGCGCGACGCAGGGCGCGGTCGGGGCCACGACCGCCGGCGGCACGCTCGCGGTCTGTCGCGCGGCGGGGATTCGCTTCCTCGGCACCGGCGGCCTCGGCGGCGTCCACCGCGGCTGGGAGGCCGGCCGCCTCGACGTCTCGGCCGACCTCGCCGAGCTGGCGCGGACGCAGACGCTCGTCGTCTCCGCCGGGGTCAAGTCGCTCCTGGACGTGGCCGCGACAGCCGAGGCGCTGGAGACCCTCGGCGTGCCGGTGCTCGGCTTCCGGACGGGCGAGCTGCCGCTCTTCTACGCCGCTCGGGGTGGGCCGCCGGTGTCGGCGCGAGTCGAGAGCGCCGCCGAGGCGGCGGCGATCGCGCGCGCGCACTGGGAGCTCGGCGGCGGCGGGCTCCTTCTCGCTCGCCCACCGGACGAGAGCCTCGACGACGTCGAGCCGCTGATCGAGGCGGCGCTGGCGCTCGCCCGGGAGCGCGGAGTCGCCGGCCAGGACGTGACGCCGTTCGTCCTCTCCTTCCTCCACGAGCGGAGCGGCGGCGCCACGCTGCGCGCGAACCGCGACCTCGTCGTCGCGAACGCGGCCCTCGCCGCGGAGGCGGCGGTCTCCTGATGCGGCTATCGAACGACAACGCGTCGCTCGTGCCGCGCACCGACTTCGACGGCCCGGCGCTCGAGCTCGACTTCCCCGGCCTGCGGATCGGCGTCGCCGAGTACGAGGAAGGCCCGACCGGCTGCACGGTCTTCCACTTCCTGGACGGCGCGACCTGTGCGACCGACGTCCGGGGCGGCTCGCCCGGGACGATCGGCGGGCACGAGCGCGTCTCGGCGATCTGCCTGGCCGGCGGCTCCCTCTACGGGCTCGAGGCGGCGAGCGGGGTCGCGGCGGAGCTCTTCGCCGCCCGCGACTACGCCGTCGGGTGGCTCGACATTGCGACCGTCTCCGGCGCGATCGTCTTCGACTACGGCGGCCGCGAGAACTCGATCTACCCGGACAAGGAGCTCGGCCGGGCCGCCTTGCGCGCCGCCCGTGAAGGCTGGTTCCCGCTCGGAGCGCGCGGCGCCGGGCGCTCCGCGACCGTCGGCAAGACCTTCGGGCTCGGCGAGGGCGAGCCCGGCGGGCAGGGCGCCGCGTTCCGGCAGCTCAGGCCGACCCGCGTCGCCGTCTTCACCGTCGTGAACGCCGTCGGCGCCGTCCTCGACCGAGACGGACAGGTCGTCCGCGGCCACCTCGACGCGGCGACCGGGGCGCGGCGGGCGCTCGTCCAGGGCGTCGAGGAACGCGTCGCCGCCGGCCGCCCGGTGCACGAGCTGCCCGGCAACACGACCCTCACCGTCGTCGTGACGAACCAGACGCTCGACCGGCGGGTGCTCCAGCAGCTCGGCCGGCAGGTGCACGCGTCGCTCGCACGGGCGATCCAGCCCTTCCACGCCCTCGTCGACGGCGACGTGCTCTACGCCGTCTCGACCGGCGAGGTCGAGAACCCTGCGCTGGACAGCGTCGGCCTCGGCGTCGTCGCCTCCGAGCTCGCGTGGGACGCCGTGCTTCGAGCTGTAAGCGCCTAGAGGTCGCGGCGCGAGAACCCGAGCACGGCGACCGCCGCGACGAGGCACAGGTACACGGCGGCCCAGATGCGCGGCCCGACCCCGCCCGTGTAGGCGCCGCCGAAGGGCCCGAGCTCGAGGACGAACTTCGTCAGGCCGTGCTGGTTCGCGGTGATCCCCTGGAGCGCGTCCTGGTAGAGCGCCTCCACCGGGACGACGTAGGCGGCGATCTTCGCCGCCCGCTCGAGCGTGTGCGAGGCGAGCGCGTGGCCGATCGTCCCGAGCAGCCCCGCCACGAGGCCCGCGCCGAAGACCATGAAGATCGCGATCCCGTTCGCCGTCGACGAGAGGAAGACCGAGCCGAGGAGCGAGAGCGCCGCGATGAGCGCGACCGCGGCCGCGAGCTCGATCCCCGGACGGACGATTTGGTCGGGCCACCAGTGGCCGGTGAGCCCGGTGATCAGCATCGACGTGAAGTAGACGCCGAGGACGTACGGCGCGCAGACGCCGACCGCGCCGAGGAACCGCGCCAGGAGCAGCGTCGAGCGGCCGAGCGGCCGGACGACGAGCGGCTGGAGGAGACCGCGCTCGGCGTCGCCGCGGACGACGCCGAGGGTGAGGAAGACCGCGAGGACGACGCCGAGGAAGAGCGTCGCGAACA
>VAYE01000057.1 GCA_005883235.1 Actinomycetota bacterium | reverse complement strand
GGCGAGATGTGGCCCGGCCTGCTCGGCCTGTCCTTCCTCGATCAGCATCCGCGCGCAGCCGAGGTGAGCTCGCGCAAGCTCGACGGTGTCCTCGGTCGCCTCGAGCAGGGCGACGGCGCGGCGCAGATAGGCGAGCGAGCGGGCGAACCGCCCTTCTGCCGCTGCGGTGCGAGCGAGCGACCAGTAGAGCTTGATGCGGGTGCGTGTGCCGCCCACGGCCTCGAGCCGCTCCTTGGCCTCGAGGAGCGCCACGCGAGCGCTCGCCGGGTCCCCGCGCTGCTCGAGGACGCGGCTCAAGTAGGTCGCGTAGAGCGCGCCACTCGCCGCGTCCTCCGGCGCGCGGGCGTTCAAATCCTCGATGCAGCGCTCCAGGAGCCGGACGGCCTGCTGCTGCATCCCGAGCTCGCGATAGGCGTGGGCAAGCGCCGAGTAGGCGTCCGGGCGCACTTCCGGAGCCACCGCCTCGGAGTCGAGCGCCCGTTCGAGCTCGGCGGCCGCCTCGCGCGCCTCGCCCGCCTGCAGAAGGGCGATGCCGAGGCCGACGCGCGCCCGCGCCTCGGCGAAGGTGTCGCCGTTCTCGCGGGCGTCGACGAGGAGCGCCCGGAAGCTCTGCTCAGCAGCGCGAAGGTCGTCGCCGAGCCGAAGCTCGAGCTCCGCGTCGGCGAGCCGGAGCTCGCGCTCCTGGGCCTCGGACACACCCGCGCCGGTCTCCAGATTCTCGAGCGAGACACCGAGCTTGCGGGCGAGGATCCGGAGAGCCTTCAGCGAAGGATCGCGCTGGCCCGCCTCGATGCGCGAGACGTAGGCGTACGAAACGCCCGGCCCGGAGAGCTCCCGCTGCGACAGACCCCGCTCGAGCCGGAGGCGGCGAATTCGCGCCCCGATCGACTCCTCGCCGGCCGCTGCGTGGAGGTCGTGCACGAGGGATGATGTTGCTTTGCGTTTCTTGCAGCGTCAACAGCCGTATTTGTCGCGCGACAGATTCGACACATTGAGTTGGCGATCTCACGATCAACTGTGGGAAAGGTTTGGACAGTGGTCGCTGCGACGGCTCGAGCCCGTCTTCGTCGTTCGTGATGAAACGCGTTACGACTGCGCGGAAGTGGGCATTTCGGAAGACGAGCCGGGCGCCTCGGGCTAGCGCGTAGCCGCAGCGCCTAGCTCTGTCAGAGCGCTCGGCTCATCTTCCTTCGCCCACTAGACCCTCTCGGGGTCCGAAACTTGCGCGGTCAGCCGCCGAACTGCAGCACCCATACGGTGACGTTCGAGGCGCCGAAGAGCCGCCTCGCGTGAACGAAGGCCACGCCGACCTGCCGCCAGCCGCTGCCGAGCAGGTTCCGGCGGTGCGGCGGGGAGCCGAGCCAAGCAGTGAGCGTCCGCCCGGGAGCGCCCAGGTAACCGCCTCCCCAGGCGAGGTTCTCGCCGATCGCCCGCCCGCGGTACCCGGCGCGGGCGAAGACGAGCCGGAACGGCTGGCCGCACGCCGTGTGCGAGAACTGTCCGCAGCGCCGGATGGCGACGGCGCGGAGGCGTGACGAGCGGTCGAGGCGTACGGACTCCTGCAGCGCAGGGAGCCCGCGGGCGACACGAGCGGAGTTCACGAGACAGAGCATCGACCGGCACGGCGCCGCGCGCGCCCCGTGCGGAATCGCGCCGGCCGCGGCCGCCGCCGCGGAGACGATGACGAGACCCCAGATCGACGTCGAAATTCGAACCGGAATGTGCACTGCGCTCCTCCAGGCCGTTTTTCGGGATCTGGAGGTGATGGATGCCGCAATTGCGCAAACCTCATACCTCGCCGGGCCGAATTCTTACATTCAGGCTTGCAATTGACTATCTCTAAGCTTAAAAAACCGGAAAAGGTGACTTTCAATCCTCCTCGCCCAACTCTCGGGCAAGAAGCGAGCACGCGTACGCACGCCAGGCGACGTCCGGCGCGTCGGTGAGCCCATGGAGCGCCTCGCTCACGTGCGGCAGCCCCTCGGCCTCGGCGGAGAGCTCGACGAGCGCTGCGCCGAGCGCCTCTCGGCGGGCCGGCTCGTCGAGGTCAGACGCCAGAGCGCGGACGGCCCGCCCGTCGAGATCGAGGCCACGGCTCGGGTCGCCGCCGGCGGTGAGGAGGAGCAGGGCACGCCGCACGGCGCCGCGCCGGTCGTCCTCGTCCAGGGGAACGTGGGCGCCTGCGACCGACGCGAGGACGACGACCGCGACCGCGAGGCTGTCGTCGACGTCCTCGACGAGGGTGAGCTCGAGGGCGGCGAGCCACGACTCCGGCATGGCGGAGCCAGCCTAGCCCGCAACCGCTCGGACGGCCGCGCGACTAGCGGCCGTCCACGTAGCCCAGGTCGTGTCCGTAGGCGTTGCCGCTCGGGGTCTTGTTGTTCTTCGCCCCGGCGGCGCCTGCGAGCGAGAGCCCGAGCGCGGCGACTGCGACAAGAAGGGCCAGTTTCCGCAGCATGTGAGTCACCTCCCTTCCCTCAGATCGCGTTCTCTTGGAGAGCTTCGGCGGCGCGACGGAAGAGGGTGCTCGCTTCCTTGTCGTCGCCACGGGCAAGGGCGAGCTCCCCGCGCGCCGTCCACGCGGCTGCGCTGTGACTCGCCGAGGAGAGCTGCAGGAGACCCTGCTCCGCTTCTGCGAAGGTCTGCTCGGCCTCGTCGAGCCGACCCTGCTCGAGCAGCGCGCGGCCGAGGACGAGTCGTGCGCTTCCGATCTCGTCCAGGAAGTCGACCCGGCCGTCCAGGAGCTCGATCGCGTGCCGGGCCTGCCGCTCGGCGAGCTCCGCCTCGCCGCTTCGTAGATGGACCTGCGCGAGAGACGAGACCGCGTGGGCCCCGTCGATCGGCTCGCCGACGTCGAGCGCGATCCGGAAGGCCTCCTTGAGGAGCGAGACGGCCTGCTCGGTGTCGCCGAGCATGAACGTCAGCCCGCCGAGGTTGTTGAGCAGGCGGCTGACGTTGAGCGGATCGTCGACCGCCTCGTAGAGCTCCTTCGCGCGCTCCCCGAGCGCGCGGGCGCGGCGCCACTGGCCGGTGCGCTCCGCGACGAGCGAGGCTTGGAAGTGGACGTGTGCGATCGTCTCGTCGTCGCTCAGCGCCTCGGCGAGCTCGAGCGCGCGCTCGATGTCCTCGCGCGCCGCCTCCCAGTCGCGGTGGCGGCGGTAGCAGCGCGAGCGCCACTCCAGGATGTGCGCGCGGAGCCGGTCGCAGCTCTCGCCGGACCGGTCGGCGAGCTCGAGCGCTGCGCTGAAGTGCTCGAGGGCCTGCTCGACGTGGGTGAGCTTGTAGCGGCAGCAGCCGAGCCGGTACAGCACCTCGGCCCGGTCGACGTCGCCGAACGAGGAGCCGGAGGCGACCTGCCTGGCCCGCTCGAGCCGGTCGAGCGCCGTCCGCACCTCGCCCAGGTACATGCGCGCCCAGCTCTCGGCGAAGAGCGCGCGCAGCTGGAGCTCGGGCACGCTGGGCGTCCGCGAGAGACCCGAGAGCAGCTCGACTGCGTCGCGGTAGCGCTTCTCGACCACCGCGTCCTCCGCCTGGTCGACGACCGCCTCGTGCTCGCGCTGGTCGCGGTCGGAGACGCCGTCCTCGAGGTAATGCGGATCGACCCCGAGGCGCTCGGCGAGCCAGTCCAGCATCTGCGACGTCGGCCGGGTCTTCCCCGTCTCGATCTGGCTGATGTACTCCTTCGAGACACGCGCCGCGGCCAGCTCGCTCTGCGTCAGCCCGCGCGCGTTGCGGAGCCGGCGCACGCGGTCGCCAAGCCCCCGCTCGGAGGTAGCGATCGGCGACGCCGGCGGCGCGGACGTGAGGGTGCGGCGGTCCATCGAAGTCCTCACTCACCGTGAGTCGCGCGCGGCGGCGCGTCATCCCGCGTTCGGGTCACTCCTCACCCCCCGTCCGGGGTAGGCCTCACTCCCTCGCGTGCGCGGTAGGCTCCGCCCGATGGCCGTCCTGAGCTCGCAGGTCGAGCGCGAGTCCGACGAGTACGCTCGCCGGCGCGAGCGGATGGAGGCGCTCGTCGCCGAGCTGCGGGAGCGCACGGCGCTCGTGGCCCGCGGCGGGGGCGAGCGGGCGCTCGAGCGGCATCGGAGCCGGGGGAAGCTGACGGCGCGCGAGCGGATCGACCGGCTCGTCGATCCCGACAGCGCGTTCCTCGAGCTCTCGACCCTCGCGGCGTGGGACCTCTACGACGGCGCGGCGCCTGGAGCCGGGATCGTCACGGGGATCGGCGTCGTCGAGGGACGCGAGTGCGTGATCGTCGCCAACGACGCCACGGTCAAGGGCGGCACGTACTTCCCGATCACGGTCAAGAAGCACTTGCGGGCACAGGAGATCGCGCGTCAGAACCGCCTGCCGTGCCTCTACCTCGTCGACTCCGGCGGCGCGTTCCTGCCGCTCCAGGACGAGGTCTTCCCGGACCGCGACCACTTCGGCCGGATCTTCTTCAACCAGGCGCGCCTGTCTGCGCTCGGCATCCCGCAGATCGCCGCTGTGATGGGCTCGTGCACCGCCGGCGGGGCGTACGTGCCGGCGATGAGCGACGAGACGATCATCGTCCGCGGCACCGGCACGATCTTCATCGGGGGGCCGCCGCTCGTGAAGGCGGCGACGGGTCAGGAGGTGAGCGCGGAGGAGCTCGGCGGAGCGGACGTCCACACGCGCCGCTCGGGGGTCGCCGACCACTACGCCGCCTCGGACGAGCACGCGCTCGCGATCGCGCGGCAGATCGTCTCCGACCTCCACCTGCCGCCGAAGACGCCGCCGTGGGAGGTCCTCCCGCCGAAGGCGCCGGCCCTCGACCCGGACGAGCTCTACGGACTCGTGCCCGAGGACTTCCGCCACCAGGTCGACGCCCGCGAGCTGATCGCGCGGATCGTCGACGAGAGCCGCTTCGACGAGTTCAAGGCGCTCTACGGGGAGACGCTCGTCTGCGGCTGGGCGCGGATCGAGGGCTATCCGGTCGGAATCCTTGCCTCGAACGGCGTGCTCTTCGCGGAGTCCTCGCAGAAGGGCGCGCACTTCATCGAGCTCGCGTGCAAGCGGCGCGTCCCGCTCGTCTTCCTGCAGAACATCACCGGCTTCATGGTCGGGCAGGAGTACGAGGCGGGCGGCATCGCGCGGGACGGGGCGAAGCTCGTGATGGCCGTGGCCTGCGCGGAGGTGCCGAAGTTCACGGTCGTCGTCGGCGGCTCGTTCGGAGCCGGGAACTACGCCATGTGCGGCCGCGCGTACGAGCCGCGGCAGCTCTGGATGTGGCCGAACGCGCGCATATCCGTGATGGGCGGCGAGCAGGCCGCGACCGTGCTCACGATGGTCGGGGAGGCGGATCCCGACGAGATCCGGGAGAAATACGAGGCGGAAGGCAACCCGTACCACTCGACGGCGCGGCTCTGGGACGACGGGATCATCGACCCGCTCGACACGCGGAAGGTGCTCGCGCTCGGCATCTCGGCCGCGCTCAACGCGCCGATCCCCGAGACGGCGTTCGGCGTCTTCCGAATGTAGGGCATGCGCCTCTTCAGACGGAAGAAGAACAGGTTGCGGCAGATCGGCGAGTCCGAGGCCTACGGGCGCGCGTACGGCGACCGGACCACCCAGGTGAAGGTCGTGAAGCTCGAGCCTCGCCGCCCCCGCTACCAGCTCAAGGTCTCGGGCGAGACGCTGCGCCGCGCCTTCGCCGAGCGGCTGGCGAAGCGCCAGGAGGCCGACGGGGAGAAGTAGAGTTCGCCTCGATGGCTTCGTACTCCGTCGTCGACGTCGGCGAGCTCGAAGGCGAAGGCCCCGGCGGCATGGTGCGGAAGACGCGCCGCGCCGTCGGCGCCCGCGCGTTCGGCTTCAACTACTTCGTCCTCCCGCCGAGCCAGCAGGGCCGGGAGCACGACCACGCCGAGGAGGGCCAGGAGGAGGTCTACTTCGTCGTCAAGGGCGCGGGGCGCATGCTGGTCGACGGCGAAGAGGTCGAGCTCCGGCCGGGCCGGTTCGTGCGCGTCGATCCGGCCGCCACGCGCCTCCCGGTCGCCGGCGAGGACGGGCTCGAGTTCATCGCGTTCGGCGCGCCGATCGACGAGCCGTACGAGCCGCCCGCGTGGGGTTAGAGGACGAGCGTCTCGGGGAACGTCGCGCCGCCCTCGAACCGCTCGAGCGCGAACGGCGACAGGTCGTACTCCGTCTCCCCCTCGAGGATCAGCTCGGCGAGCGCCCGCCCCACCGCGGGCGACTGCATGAAGCCGTGGCCCGAGAAGCCGCAGGCGGCGTAGATGCCGTCGGCGACGGGGCCGACGATCGGGTGCGCGTCCGGGGTCATGTCGTAGAGCCCGGCCCAGCTCCGCTCGATCTTCGCTTCGGAGGCCGCCGGATAGCGGTGCCGCAGCCGGCGGAGCCGGTCGTCGAAGACGCTCTCGTCCACGACCTCCTCGAAGCCCCAGCGAGGCTCGGCGTCGGTCATCGCGATGCGAAGCCGGTCGTCGCGGCGGCGGAAGTGGAAGCCGGTCTCGGCTTCGATCACCATCGGCAGGTCGGCGGGGAGCTGCGGGAGCGGGCTCGTCTCCAGGAGCTGGCGGCAGAGCGGCCGGATCGGGAGCTCCACGCCGAGCGGCCCCGCGACCTCCGCCGACCACGGGCCGCAGGCGACGACGAGGACGTCCCAGTCGAGCTCCTCGACGGGCGACCGCTCGCGGAGCTCGACGCCGAGCTCGACTGCGCGACGCACGAGCTGGCGCGTCACCGCCGGCGGGTCGGCGACGCCGTCGCGACGGCACACGACTGCGCCCAGCACGTCGTCCGACCGCACACCTTCCGGCGGCGCGGCGCGCTCGACCGGCACGCCGAGCGAGCGCTGGAGCTCCATCCTCTCCTCGAGCTCCCTGAGACCCGGCTCGGTCGTCGCCAGAAACAGGTAGCCCACCTGGAGATAGAGCGGCGCTCCGAGCTCCTCGAAGAAGCGGATGCTGTCACGGGCGAGACGAACCTCCGGCTCGGTGGAGAACTGCTGGCGGACGCCGCCCATCGCCTTTCCGGTCGATCCCCCCGCAACGCCCGCACGGTCGGCCAGCACGACCTCGCGCGCCCCCAGGGACGCGAGGTGGTACGCGACGCTGGCGCCTATCGCGCCGGCGCCGGCGACGACGATTCGAGCCATCTCTCGAGATCCGCGCGCTCGTCGGCGCGGAGCGTCCGCAACGGGGCGCGGACGTCCGGCCGGATGGGGACGCCACGGCTTCCGGCGACGATCTTCAGCGCCGCCTGGACCGGGAACCGCTCGATCGCGGTCCTGATCCCGGCGAGACGGGCCACGCCGGCTGCGGAAGGCGCGCGCACGACCTCGGTGACGAGCTCGGGAAACGCCGCCGCGAGTCCGGACACGGCCCCCGCGGCCCCGGCCTCGAGCCCCTCGTCGAGGAGCGACTCGGCCCCGATGAACACGTCGAGACCGTCCAGGAGGTACGGCCGGACGCGCTCGAACGGCCGGTCGGACACCTTCATCCCGACGAGGTTCGGGACGCGATCGCGCAGGCGGGCGACGACCTCGAGCGGCACCGCGTAGCCGCTGACGCGCTCGAACTCGTACAGGTAGAACGACGTCGGCGCACACGCCTGGGCGGCGGCCTCGAGATGCGCCGCGAGCGCCTCGTCGTCGAGGCGGTAGTACGGCGGGGCGATCACAGCGACCCCATCGGCCCCGGCCTCGGCGGCGTGGGCGGCCAGCCGAACCGTGTCAGCGGTCGACTGCGCGCCGCAGTGGACGGCGACCGCGAGGCGGGGCTTCGCGGCCCCGAGAAAGAGCTCGGCCGCGCGCATCCGCTGGCGGAGCGGGAGCAGGAAGCCCTCCCCGGTCGTTCCGAGCGCAAGCAGCCCGTCGAGGCCCCCGGCGGCGAGGAAGTCGACGTAGGGCTCGAACGCCGCCTCGTCGAGCGCCTCACCCCCGTCGGCGAGCAGCGTCAGAGCCGCCGCCAGCGCACCGCGCACCATGGCCGAACTCTATGCTCCGCCGCCATGGAGGCCCTGCGCGTCGAGCGGACGGGCGCCGTCCTCCGCGTGACGCTGGCGCGGCCGGACCGGCGAAACGCCTTCGACGCGGCGCTGATCGCCGAGCTGACCGAGGCGCTCGGCGACGTCGCCGACGCGCGGGCGGTGGTGCTCGCCGGCGAGGGCCCGAGCTTCTGCGCCGGCGCCGACGTGGAATGGCAGCGCTCGGCGATCGACCTGAGCTACGACGAGAACGTCGCGGACGCGCTCCGGCTCTACAGGATGCTGGAGGCGATCGCGACCTGCCCGGCCCCCGTCGTGGTCAGAGTCCACGGGTACGCCCTCGGCGGCGGCTGCGGGCTCGTGGCCTGCGCGGACGTCGCACTCGCGGCCGAGGACGCGGTCTTCGGGTTCTCGGAGGTGAAGCTCGGGATCGTCCCGGCCGTGATCTCGCCCTTCGTCCTGGCGAAGATCGGCGCCGCGGCACGGCGGTACTTCCTGACCGGCGAGCGGTTCGATGCCCAGACCGCGTTTCGGATCGGCCTCGTCAACGAGGTCGCCAGCGACGTGGACGAGGCGCTGGACGCCGTCCTCCGCGAGCTCCTCTCCTCGGGGCCCGAGGCGGCCCGCGCCGCGAAACGCCTTGTCCGGGAGCGACCGGGTGGAGTCGAGGCGGCGCAGCTCGCCGCCCGGCTCCGCACGAGCCCCGAGGGGCAGGAGGGGCTGCGCGCCTTCCTCGAGAAGCGCAAGCCGTGCTGGCGGGAGGACGAGGCCGAATGAGGCAATAGACGCCACGTCTGCCGGGCTCCACCGGAGCTTCTCTCGACGACGCATACGTTGGCCCCGCTGCAGAGATCCACGCGGTACGCCGAGACAACCAAGCCCTCGTCAACCGGTCGCCTCGGTCGCTCCGCCTCGGGTTCGTGGCCTTGATCGTCGCGGTGATCCTGTTTCTCGTCGCACTCGCAGTAGACTGAACGTCGTGCCGAAGCCGAAGAAGAGACCTTTGAAGATCCCGCGGGACGTCTTCATCGTCTCCAGCGTCAGCGGCGCGCACAAGACCTAGCTTCCGTAACTCCCGCGAAGCTCATGCCCCTACGCAAGGTTCTCGTCGCCAACAGAGGCGAAATCGCGCTGCGCGCCTTCCGCGCCTGCCGCGAGCTCGAGATCGGCACCGTCGCGGTCGTCGCGCCGGACGATCGCGGCTCCCTCCACGCGCGCTCGGCCGACGAGACCCTCGAGATCACGACCTATCTCCACTCCGAGGAGCACGTCCGCGCCGCGCAGGCGACCGGCGCCGACGCGATCCATCCGGGCTACGGCTTCCTCGCCGAGAACCCCGATTTCGCGGAGGCGGTCGAGGCCGCGGGTCTGACCTGGGTCGGCCCGCCGCCCGCCCGGACGGCGAGCCGGACGAGATCGGCTTCCCGCTCGTCGTGAAGGCGGCGGCCGGCGGCGGTGGGCGCGGAATGCGGGTCGTGCGCGTACCGAGCGAGCTCGACGATGCTCTCGCCGCGGCGCGGCGCGAGGCCGCGGCCGCCTTCGGCGACGACCGCGTCTTCTGCGAACGCTACGTCGAACGCCCCCGGCACGTCGAGATCCAGCTGCTGGGGGACGCGTCCGACACCGTGGTCGCCTTCGGCGAGCGCGAGTGCTCGATTCAGCGCCGGCACCAGAAGGTGCTCGAGGAGGCCCCCTCGCCCGCGCTCGACGCCGATCTCCGCGCGCGCATGGAGGAGGCTGCAGTGGCCTTCGCGCGTGCGGTCGGGTACCGGAGCGCCGGCACGGCCGAGTTCATGCTCGACGGCGACGACTTCTTCTTCCTCGAGCTGAACGGCCGCATCCAGGTCGAGCACCCCGTGACCGAGCTCGTGACAGGCGTCGACCTCGTCCAGGCCCAGTTGCGGATCGCGGCCGGCGAGGGGGTCGCCGTGCAAACCGAGCAAGGCGGCCACGCGGTGGAGGTGCGCGTGTACGCCGAGGATCCGCGCTCCTTCCTCCCCCAGTCCGGCCGGCTCCAGCGGCTGCGCCTCCCCCCAGAGATCCGCGTCGACGCAGGCGTCGAGGAGGGAGACGAGGTCGGGCTGGGCTACGACCCGCTGCTCGCGAAGCTCACCGCGCACGGCGACACGCGCGAGGAAGCGCTCGACCGGCTTGGCCGCGCCCTCGCCGAGACCGAGGTCGAAGGCGTCGTCACGAACCTTCCCTTCCTCCGCTGGCTCGTCGCCCATCCGGCGCTCCGCGCGGGCCGGACGACGACCGCGTTCCTCACCGAGTACCCGCCGCTCTCCCGCCCGCCCGTCGCCGGGCCCGACCGCGCGTGGCAAGGCGCCTGGCGCCTGAACCTCGGCGCGCCGCCGCCCAGCCCGGTGCCCGACGTCGACGCGGCCGCGCAGGACCATCGCGCGGGCGGCGAGAGCGCGCTGACGGCGCCGATGCCCGGCACCGTCATTCGCCTGCTCGTTTCGGCCGGCGACCGGGTGCGCGCGCGACAGCCGCTCGTCGTCCTGGAGGCGATGAAGATGGAGACGCCGGTCGGCTCGCCGTACGACGCCGTCGTCCGCGCGGTGCACGTCGCCGAGGGCGACCGCGTCGCCGGCGGCGCGCTCCTGGTCGAGCTCGAGGACTAACGCACGGGCTGCCAGGCGGGCGCGTCGCCGCCGACGAGCTCGTGCACGCGGCCGCCCGCGGCGGGGACGACCGCGATCGTGCGCCGGTCGAGGGGCCGCTGGAGCGCGAACGCGATCCGGCGTCCGTCGGGCGACCAAGCCGGCTCGAAGGCCCCCACGCCGCAGATCAGGTCCGCCGCGCTTGCAGCGCAGCGCGGCACGTACGCGGCGCCGTCGACGACGACCTTCCGGCCGGTCGCGTTCCGGCGCACGGTGACGAGCGAGGAGACGCCGAAGTCGTCGTACGGCGTGCAGCGCCGTTGGATCTCGACGACGAAGGCCAGCACGCGCCCGTCGGGGGACCACGCCGGCTGCAGCGCGCCCTGTCCCGAGCACTGCGGTCGAGCCGGCGGTCCGCGTGCGACGACGCGGAGCCCGGAGCCGTTCGGGCGGACGGTGTCGATCGTGGTCTCGATCGCCCGTCGTGCCGTGAACGCAACGAGCCCGCCGTCGGGCGACCAGGCGGGATCCGATGCGACGAGCCGCTCCTTCGTGATCGCGCGCTCGGGTCCGCCGCGGACCGCGCGGACGTAGAGGACGCCGTCGCGGGCGTAGACGAGGCGGCGCCCGTCGGGCGACCAGCTCGGTTGCCGTCCCGCCGCGACGATCTTCCGGCGCCCGCGGGCACCTCGTACGGCGACCTCGGACGAGCCGTCGGCGGCGCTTTCGTCGAACGCGAGCCGCCCCGAGCGCGAGAACGCAGGGTCGCCCTCTCCGACGTAGGTCGTCGCGGTCACGCGGCGGACCGCCCCGCCACTTGGGTTCACGGAGAAGAGATCTGCGCCGGCCGACGACCCGTGTGGGTCCGCGCTCGCAGCGAGCACACGGCCGTCGCTCGACCACGTCGGGGTGTCGTACGAGAGCGAGAAGTGCACCAGATGCGTCACCTGCGTCAGACGTCCGCCGCCCGCGGAGACGGTGTACAGGTTCCGCGGAGTCCGTGCGTTCGGCGAGAAGACGAGCGCGAGCCGCTTTCCATCCGGGGACCAGGCCGGCGCGGGCGGCTCGTAGGGAGCGTCGACGAACGCGAGCCTCGGCGCCACCCGCAGCACGCGCCGGTCGCGAAGCCGGATCACCTTCGTGCCGGCATAGTCGGTGACGGCGAGGCAGGTTCCGTCGGGCGACCACACGGGGCCGCCGGTCCGGATCGTCGAGCCGTCTCCGCCGCCCGGATGGACGTCGACGGGGGCGAGCTTCGTCGTCGTGCCGGTTGCCGCGTCGAGCACCTCGATCGAGGCTCCCGCGGCCCCCTCGACGAAGGTGTCGTGGACGAAGGCGATCAGGCGTCCGTCCGGCGACCACGCCGGGCTCGTGTCCGAGAAGCCGCGGTTCCAGTCGAGCCGGCGGGAGTAGTCGGTCAGCCGCCGGATCGAACCCGTGGCGAGATCGACGACGCGCAGCTCGTCGTCACGCGGCAGGTAGTTACCGTCGGGCCGCCGGAAATCGTGGAAGAAATGAGCCTCGAACGCAAGGTGGGTTCCGTCCGGCGACC
>VAYE01000268.1 GCA_005883235.1 Actinomycetota bacterium | reverse complement strand
GGACGCACGGCGAGCTCGCCCGAGCGCCTCCTCGCGGCTGGCTCCGACGGCGATCACCGCCCCGGCGCGGTCGGTGCCGGTCCGGAACGGACCGAACTCGTGGCCGGGCGCTCGGTAGACACGGACGTCGACGACGCCCTCCGCGGCGCGCGCCTCCTCGACGCCGTGCGTGGCGGCCAAGCGGCCCTGCGGCGGGACGAGGAAGCGCGTGCAGGCGCCGCCGGCCTGCGGCTCGGGCCGGGGAACTTCCAGCCGCTCGCCGAGCGCGGCGGCGACGGCGAGCGCGTTCAGGTCGACCCCGAGCGCCGCGCGGCAGAGCTCCGCGTCGTGGCCGCCGCCCAAGCGCGCGGCGAGCTCGACGACTCGGGGGCCGTCGGGCCCCAGCCGGAGCTGCGTGTACGTCGGCCCGTTCTCGATCCCGAGCGCCTCGGCGGCTGCGCGGGCCGTCTCGACGACGCTGTCGTCCGCGCGCTCACTCGGCCATACGTGTTCGAGGGCGACACCGAAGGCCGGCGGCTCGGCGGTCTCGCGGTCGGTCACCGTGAGCGGATAGAAGACGCCGTCGACGGAGATGGCGTTCACCGTCACCTCCGGCCCCTCCACGAGCTCCTCGACGAGCGCGACCCCGGCGCGAGAAGCCTCGTGGGCGCGAGACACGGCCTGCACCAGCTCGTCCCGGTTGGTCACGAGGGACAGTCCCCGCTGGCCCTGCCGGTCAGGTGCTTTCACGACAGCCGGAACGCCGACCCGGTCGATCGGATCGCCGCGCCCGATCGCCCGCCAGGCCGGCTGAGGCACCCCCGCCTGGTCGAACCGCTCGCGCTGCCGCAGCTTCGACACGGCGAGCGCCGCCGAGGCCGGCGAGAGCGGGTGCGGTATCCGCAGGTGGTCGGCGATTCGCGCGGCGATGCCGACCGGCCAGTCGGTGCCCGGGGCGACGACGCCCGCGATCCGCTCGGAGCGGGCCAGCCGATCGATTGCCGGCTCGTCCTCCGAGGACAGGAGCGCGCGGCGGTCGGCGTAGGCGAACCCGGGGGCGCGCGGATCGCGGTCGACGGCGATCACGTGGAGGCCGCGCTCGCGGGCGGCGGCGAGCAGGCCCAGCTGCGCGGGCCCCGCGCCTAGGACGAGGAGAGCTTCGCCTTCGGGCGCTGGATCGCCCTCCACCAGGCCTCGTTCTCGCGGTACCAGGCGACCGTGCGCGCGAGGCCTTCCTCGAACGACGTGCGCGCCGACCAGCCGCAGAGGCGCTGGATCTTCTCCGTCGAGCCGACGTGCCGGTCGACCTGACCCGGCCGCTCCTCGACGTGCTCCTTCAGGTCCGCCGGCTTGTCGAGGAGTTCCAGCACGAGGCCCGCGATCTCGGCGATCGAGACGTCGATCCCCGTCGCGACGTTCAGCACCTCGCCGGCGACGAGGTCGAGGTCGCTCGCGATGATCGCCTCGATCGCCTCGGCGTCGTCGTCGACGTAGAGCCAGTCGCGGCTCGCGTGGCCGTCGCCGTGGATCGTCAAGGGCTCGTCGTCGAGCGCCTGCGTGACGAAGCGAGGGATCACCTTCTCCGGGTGCTGGCGCGGCCCGTAGTTGTTGAACGGGCGCACGATCACGATCGGCAGGCCGTAGGTGACGAAGTACGAGTAGGCGAGCCGGTCGGCGCCGGATCGCGTCGAGGAGGATCCGCGTCCCTTCGACGTTCGTCGTCACGAACTCGGCGCCGCCCTCTTCGATCGACTTCTCGACGTGCGACTCGGCGGCCGCGTTCACGATCACGTCCACCTCGGACACGACGTCCGCTACGAGGTCGGCGTCTCGGATGTCGCCCCGCACCAACGACAGCCGCTCGTGCGACATGACGTCGGCCAGGTTCTCGAGGTTGCCCGCATACGTGAGCGCGTCCAGCGAGACGACCTCGTACGGCGTCTTCGCCAGCAGGTGGCGGATGAAGTTGGACGAGATGAACCCCGCCCCGCCCGTGACGAGGACGCGCTTGTGCACGCCGGGAGACTACTGAACGCGCGCCCCGGCTCGACCCATGCCGCGGCGGGAGGACGCCGGGTCAGTCGAGCTCGCGCTCGATCGTGTAGAGCGGCCGCCCCTCGACCTGCTTCTGGATGCGCCCGAGGTACTCCCCGACGAGCGCCAGGATGAACCCCTGGACCCCGAGGACGAACAGGACCGCGACGCCGCCGAAGAGCGGCCCCGGGAAGTTCGAGTTGTCGATCCAGTAGCCGACGCCGTAGCCGCCGAGGGCGAGCGCGAGCAGCGTGCAGACGACCCCGAGCGCGATCCCGATCCACTGGATCGGCTGCGGCCAGAAGCCGGCCAGGACGTGCAGCGCGAGGCGCGTCAGCCGAAGCGGCGAGTAGCGGGAGCGGCCCTGGCGCGGCGCGTGTGCGACGTCGACCTCGACGACGCTCGCGCCACCCGAGAGCACGAGCGCCTTCGTGAACTTCTGGCGGCCGATCGCGGGGAGCATCGGCTCGAAGGCGCTTCGCCGGTAGGCGTTGAACGCGCAGCCGAAGTCCGAGATCTCGACGCCGGTGAAGCGGCGCAGCATGCCGTTGATGAGCCGCGAGGGAAGCGTGCGGCCCCAGGAGTCGCGGCGCGCGTTCCGGCGCCCGCTGGCGACGTCGCTTCCCGCGGCGACCGCCGCGACGAGCTTCGGAATGTCCTCGGGCGCGTTCTGGAGGTCGCCGTCCATCGTCACGACGATGTCGCCTCGCGCCCGCGCCAAGCCGGCGTGCATGGCGGGGTGCTGGCCGAAGTTGCGCTTGAAGCGCACGGCGCGGATCCGCCCGTCGTGCTCGTGAAGGCGCTCGATCCGCGCGAACGTGCCGTCCTGCGACCCGTCGTCGACGAAGACGAGCTCGAAGGGCCGCCCGAGCGCGTCGAGGACCGCCGTCGCGCGCTCGTAGAGCTCATCGACGCTCCCCTCCTCGTTGAAGAGGGTGACGACGACCGAGAGGTCGGGCGCAAGCGCGTCCTCCGGGACCCGAACGGGTGCGCCGGCAGCTCGAGTCTGTGTCATCGCAGGGAGACGCTAATCGAACCGACCTCGGCCTTTCGAACCTTTCTGTAGATGACAATTGACAGACTCGATGAGGAACCATATTGTCGATCCGTATGTTCAGGCGGAACGCCTTCGTCGCAGTCGGCTTCGTCGCAGCGCATCTGGCTCGAGTAGACGGCGTTCGCCGTCACGGGAACTACTACCTCCATCCCGACGGCAGTGTCTATCGCGTCTCGCAATACCGCGAGATCTGCACAGCCGCCGAGACCCCAAGCTACTGGGGCGTCGACGGCGGCAACAAGAAGGCCGCGTGCGCGGAGAGATACCAGGAGCCGACGGATCCGGCCAGCACGTGCCAGCGGTACTCGACGACATGACCCCTCCCCGCCAGCTCCTCCTGGGTACGGCTTCCGCCTGTGCGAGTGTCGTGGCCGGCGTCGTCTCATGGAACACATTCGTCGCCCGCGCCGATTCGCCGCCGGCCACCGTCGCTTCGCAATTCGCAGCGCTTCACGAATCGCCGCTCGCGAGCGCTCCGGCTTCGGCGATGCGCGAACTGCGTTCGATCCACGACTGGAGCTACGACCGAGCGCGAACGGTTGGGCCGCACATGTACCTGGCCGAGCACGACGGCGTCCTGTGCGAGCTCGTCGTTCCGGGCTCCGGTGGTTGCACGGACCGGCTCGACCCGAGCGGCCTCTGGCTCTTCGGAGACATGACGCGCAGGTACGACTCGGAGACCGCGCCGTTCGACGTCCACCTCTACGGCTTCGCGGTCGACGGCGTCTCGAGCGTCGATGTCACTGCGAGCGGCGTCACGACCAGCCTCTCAGTTCGACACAACGCGTTCGAGACGACGTTGCGCAACGTGACGTTCGTAGACATCTCGGAGGTGAACGTCGTCAAGGAGTCCGGGGAGACGCTTCGGCTGGACCCGGCGGCGTACTTCCCGCGCGTCCCGCGGACTGACTGAGCCTCCGCCGGCTGAGGGTGGCTTCGCGATTCGAACGGCCGAGTCCGCCCTGGCGACGCTCAGGAAGGGGCGTCCGCCAGCGGTAGCGTGAACGCGATGCGGGCCCCGCCCGAGCTTCGGTTCTCGGCCCACATCGCGCCGCCGTGCGCCTGGACGAGACCCTTGGCGATCGCGAGCCCCAGGCCGGCTCCCCCCGTCGTCCGCGTCCGGGCCTCGTCGTCTCGCCAGAACCGCTCGAACATGCGCCGCGCCGCGGTCGGCGTCAGGCCTGCGCCCGTGTCCTCGACAGCGACGACGACGTGGTCGGAGTCGGGCTGGACGACGACCGAGACCGCACCGTCGCTCGGCGTGTGCCGGACCGCGTTCGTCAGCAGGTTCAGGAGGACGCGCTCGATCTTCTCGGGCGCGATCCGTACGGTCGGATCGGCCGGATCGAGCTGCGCGGCGAGGCGTATGTTGCGAGCCCGCGCCTCCGCGTCGAGCGCGCGCAGACAGCTCGAGACGAGCTCCCCGAGCTGGGCGTCGTGCAGCTCCAGCGTGAGGGCGCCCGCGTCGATCCGCGCGAGCTCGAAGAGATCGTCCACGAGCACCGACAGCGTCTCCAGCTGCTCGCGAATCGCGGGCAGGTACTCGTCCTGCGTCGCAAGCCCGTCCTCGAGCGCCTCCACCATCGCGCGCAGCGAGGCAAGCGGCGTCCGCAGGTCGTGGCTCGCCCAGGCGACGAGCTGGCGGCGGGCGTCGAAGAGCCGCTCGAGGCTCGCGGCCATCTCGTTGAAGGACCCGCCGAGCTCGAGGAGCTCCCGTGGCCCGGACTCGGAGGCACGCGCGCTCAGCTCGCCGCCGGCCAGCCGGGCGGAGGCAGCACGAAGGCGCTCGAGCGGCCGGAGGATCCAGCGCACCAGAAGGAGCGCGCCGACGAGCGCCGCGAGGGCGGAGGCCACGGCGACGGCGAGGATCTTCGCGTCGTCGTGCATGCCGAACATCACCCAGCCCGAGGCCAGCACGAC
>VAYE01000253.1 GCA_005883235.1 Actinomycetota bacterium | reverse complement strand
ACTATCTGGCCCCAAACGCGGAGGACGATGTCGCTCGACTGTTCTTCGAGCGTGCAAACAACTACCTGTATCCAAATGGTTCTGGAATCGTGATCGCCGATCGGCCCGGCGGTCACGGTCAAGAGGACGAGAACCGCTTCCTCGCGAGATGTGTCGCGACGCTACGGAGCGGCACCCGCTTCGTTGAATTCGACCGAATCTCGCTTGCACTTACAACGCCCTCTCACCACGCACGATTGCTTTGATGCCGTTGGCGGCCGCAAGGTCGAGGGCCGCGAAGAAGAAGTCGCGGCGCGCAGTTTGGACGAGGTTCCGCTTCATCCAGTGCTCGTCCTTGGGCGACCACTTGAACTCTCCGGGCTCGCCGTTTGGGAAGCCCGTGTCGCGGCAGAGGTCATCAAGACCGAGCTCTAGGGGACGGATCGCCTCCTCAGACACACAGACACCGCCCACCGCAACCAACGGGCCCATCCCATCACGGGTTGGATTGCGCTGACGGGAGTCGTCGAGGAAGAAGCAGTCCACGATTGAGGCGTCGGCTCACTTAAGTCTGGCCAGGTCCCAAATGGCCTACCCTCTTCGACTACGTGCCGAACGCGGCAAGGCTCACCTACCTGGGTCGACTAAGTCCGTCGTCCTATCGCGATGGACTCGCGACGGCAAACTCAGGCGATTCGGGCGGCTCTCTTGGCGACCGTCGGCGAGAGTTCGGCCCACCGGGCCTCGTAGGGCGCGGCCTCCTCTTCGCGGCCGCGGTCCTTCAGGAACTGCGTGAACGTCAGCAGCGGCTCGATCGCGAAGAGCTTGAACGACGACGCGGCCTCGACGGCCTGGCGCATCAGCTGCTCGGCCTCCTCGTCCCGGCCCTGGGCCGCGCGGACGACGCCCAGCGCCATCGTCGTCGTGATCAGAGACGTGGCGTCCTCGGGGCCGACCGTCTCGAGGGCGCTCAGCGCCAGCCGCTCCGCCTCCTCGACCCGGCCGGTTCGGACGAGGAGCTGCGCCAGCCGACGCTCGACCTCGCAGAGGAACGCGCGGTCGCCCATCGGCCGGAGGATGCGCATCGCCTCGCGGAGCAGCCGTTCGGCCGTGTCGTCGTCGCCGCGCCGCTCGGCCACCCGCGCCAGCATCATCCGGCTGTGCGCGGCGTACTGGGCGACGCCGAGCTCATCGAAGAGGCGCCGCGCCTCCGAGTAGGACACCTCGGCCTCGTCGATCTCCTCGCGCAGCAGGTGCAGTGAGCCGTCGGTGGCGAGTGCGGACGCGCGGGCGCGAATGCTCCCGCTCTCCTCGGAGAGCGACAGCGCGCGCCGGACGAGCTGCTCGGCGCGGTCGAGCTCGAGCCGCGTCAGGTAGCTCATGGCGAGTCCCTGCGCCGCGAGCGTCTCGAGATCCTTGCGGCCGGCGACCGTCGCGACCATCAGGGCCTGCTCCATGTAGCGCAGGTCCTCTTCGGACTCGCCGAGCCAGCCCGAGACGTGCGCCCGCGTCGAGAGCGCCTCGAACTGTGCGAGCGCGTGGCCCTCGTCGGCGAGCTTCTCGAGCGCCTCGTCGGCGAGCTCGCGCGCGCGCACCGCATCCGCCGCCTGGTTCAGGGCAACCTCGGCGAGCGCAGTCAGAGCGCGGCCGTGAAGCTGCCGGTCGTGCGCCTCCGCGGCCGCGGCACGCACGTCCTCCATCTCGACGGCGACGGCCGGGTAATCGGCGAGGCGCCAGGCCGCACGGGCGGCGAAGTAGCGGCGCTCGAGCGTCGGGGCGAGCTCGACGGCCTGGAGGAGGACTCGGCGCGCCGTCTGGAAGCTCTCGCGCGAGAGCGCACGGCGCCCAGCGGCCTCGAGGGCCTCGGCCGCGGCCTGCGCCAGCTCGGGCGGGCACGAGCCGTCGAGCTCGAGGTGGATCGAGCACGCCTGCTCCAGATGGTACGCGCGGATCTCGAGCAGCTCCTCGCCGGCCCGGTCGGCGAGCCAGTGGGCGAACGCCTCGTGCAGCTCGGCGCGGGCCGTCTTCGCGAGCGTCGAGTACGCGACCTCGCGGATCAGGACGTGCTTGAACCGGTACGCGCGCTCGCCGGAGATCGTCGACCGCGGCTCCTCGAGGACGAACTCGCGGAAGAGGAGGTCGTCGAGGAGCCGGTCGAGCCCTTCGAGGTCGGGGGCGAGCCGCTCGACCGCACTCGGCCAGAAGATCCGGCCCATGACCGACGCGCGCTGGAGGAGCGTCTTCTGCGGCGGCTCGAGCCGGTCGATGCGCGCGGCGATCAGCGCCTGGAGCGTGTCGGGGATGAGGCCGGCGGGACGCCCGTCCTCCTCGACGAGCATCCGGATCGTCTCCTCGACGAAGAGCGGGTTTCCCTCCGTCTTCTCGAGCACGAGCTCGCGGACGTCCTCCGGCAGCCGGTGCGCCGAGAGCAGCGCGTCGGCGAGCTCCTCGCTCTCGGCCGGCGGCAGCGGCTCGAGCTCGATCGCGGTCGCCCGCAGGCGGCCGCCGCCCCAGTCGGGCCGCACCTCGAGCAGCTCGGGCCGAGCGAGGCAGACGAGCAGGAGCGGCGCGTCGCGCACCCAGGCGGCGAGGTGCTCGACGAGCTCGAGCAGCGGCTCCTCCGCCCAGTGGATGTCCTCGAACACGAGCACGAGCGGCTGCACCTCGGCGACGCTCTGGGCCCACGCGCGCGCCGCCCAGGCGAGCTCCTCGCGGCTGCGCTCGCCCTCGACCGCGGCGAGGATACCCGAGGCGAGCCCGAGCAGGTCGGCGACCGCCTCGACCTCGCAGCTCGCGCGGAGCTTCTCGAGCGCCTCTTCCGAGTCGTCGTCGTCGTCGATCCCGGCCGCCGACTTGACCATCTCGGCCAACGGCCAGTACGTGATCCCCTCGCCGTAGGGCAGGCAGCGACCGGCGAGCACCGTCGCGCCCTCGAGCGTCGAGGCGAACTCGCGCGTGAGCCGGCTCTTCCCCACGCCGGGGTCGCCGTAGATCGTGAACAGGTGCGCGCGCCGGTCGCGGAGGCAGCGCCCGAAGGTGTTCTCGAGCAGGTCGAGCTCGGCGTCGCGGCCGACGAGCGGCGCCTGCACCTTCGGCCGCGCCGCGCCGTCGGTCGCGCACACGATTCGCCAGGCCCAGAGCGGCGTGTCCCGCCCCTTCAGCTCGAGCGGCCCCACGTCCTCGGTCACGACCCG
>VAYE01000252.1 GCA_005883235.1 Actinomycetota bacterium | reverse complement strand
CCGGTCGCTCGCGATCTTCGCGACCACCTTCGAGCCCGCGACGCCGAGCGAGCACGTCAGCTCCGTGGCCGCCCGCACCGCCGCCTGGACGGCCTCGGCGACCGCACGCGCCCGGAGGAAGCCGTCGGCGACCTCGCTCATGTCGAGATAGCCCTCGTCGATCCCGGTTCGCTCCACCGTCGGAACGACGCCGCGCACCGTCTCCCAGACCGTCTTCGAGTACTCCCGGTAGAGGTGGTGGCGCGGCCGCACGAAGACGGCGTGGGGGCAGCGGCGCAGGGCCTCGGCGGCGCTCATCGCCGAGTGGATGCCGAAGCGGCGCGCGACGTAGTTCGCGGTCGCGACCACGCCGCGCCCGTGCGGATCCCCGCCGACGATGAGCGGCTGCCGCCGGAGCTCCGGGTCCTCGAGCTCCTCGACGGCGGCGAAGAACGCGTCGAGGTCGAGATGCGCGACGATCACGCTGCGAAGGCTACGGGTCGAAGAGGCGGGCGAGCTCGGCGCGCTCGTCCTCGCCGAGGTGGAGCTCGAGCGCGCGGCTGGCCGGCTCGAGGTGCTCGGGCCGCCGCGGCCCGACCACGACCGCGGTGACGAGCGGATGCGCCAGGAGCCAGGCGAGCGCGAGAGTCGCCGTGTCGACGCCGCGCGCCCGCGCGTGCTCGTCGAGGCGCTCGAGGCCGCGGTAGATCGCGGGGGACTCGAGGTGGCGGTACGGCTCCGGTCGCTGCGTCATCCGCGACCCGGGCGGCGGCGGCTGCCCCGCGCGGTACTTCCCCGTGAGCCAGCCGCCCGCCAGCGGGCTGAACGGCGTGAAGCCGGGGCCGTGCTCGGCGCACAGCGGAAGGACGTCCCGCTCGGCGTCTCGGTCGAGCAGCGAGTACGAGTTCTGCACCCATTCGAAGCGGGCGAGGCCGCGGCGAGCGCTCGTCTCGAGCGCCTCCGCGAGACCGGCGCCGTCGACGTTGCTCGCGCCGATCGCGCCGACCTTTCCCGCGCGGACGAGCTCGTCGAGCGCGCGGAGGGTGTCCTCGATCGGCGTGCCCGGATCCTGGTCGTGCGTCAGGTACATGTCGACCCGCTCCACGCCCAGGCGGGTGAGGCTGCTCTCGAGCTGCCTGCGGATCCGCTCGGGACGCAGGCCCCGGTCGGCGCCCTCCTCCATCGGGTTGAACGTCTTCGTCGAGAGGACGATCCGCTCGCGGATCTCCGGCGGCTTCGTCCGGAGCCACTCGCCGATGAAGGTCTCGCTCCGCCCGCCGCCGTAGGCGTCGGCGGTGTCGAAGGTCGTGATCCCGAGCCCGACCGCGGCGTCCATGATCGCGGCGGCCTCCTCGCGCGACTCGCCCTGGCCGAAGAACGCGGGCGCGGAGCCGATGCCGCCGAAGTTCCCGCAGCCGAGGATGATGCGGGAGACGTCGATGTCGCTCCCGCCGAGCCGGCGCCGCTCCACCGGGCGATTCTAGGCTCCCGATTGCAGCAGTCTGTTGCAAGGTCTGAGGGGGTGGCGCTTCGGCTGTCGCCGCCACCGGGTAGAACAAGAACGTGGCGCGCCGCGCCTTCGATCGTCTCCGGGAGGTGCTCGCGGCGCTCGAGCGGCGGCCGGTCGCGGTCATCCTCGGCGCCGCGGCGCTCGCCGTCGCGGCCGCCTTCGGGCTCGGCGACCTCGCCGGCTACCACCGCGTCCGCCACGAGCTCGGCCGGCTCGACCCGATCTGGCTCGTCGCGTGCTTCGGCGGCGAGCTGGTCGCGTACCTCGGGTACGTCCTCGCAGTCCGAGACACGGCGCGCGTGGACGGAGGCCCGGAGCTCGGCGCGTCGGCGTCGACGCAGAGCGTCGTCGCGGGCTTCGGCGTCTTCGCCGCCACGCGCTCGAGCGGAGGCTTCGCGGTCGACTACTGGATCCTGCGCCGAGCCGGCGAGGATCGGGACGGCGCGATCGCGCGCGTCCTCGCGCTGAGCGCCCTCGAGTACGCCGTGCTCGCGCCGGCGGCGCTCGTCTCGGCGATCTTCCTGACGCTGCACGAGCAGATCTCCGACGCGCTGACCCTGCCGTGGCTCGCCGTCATCCCCGGTGCCCTCGTGGCCGTGTGGCTGACCTCGCCGAAGCGGGCGCGCCGATATGCCGACCCCGGTGACGGCGGCTCCATCCGCCGCGGCTTCGCGCACACCGTCGCCGGGCTCTCCATCCTTCGCTCCCTGCTCTTGGCGCCTCCGCGGGAGCACGGTCTCGGACTGCTCGGCGCGACGCTCTACTGGGTCGGCGACATCGCGTGCCTGTGGGCGGCGCTCCAGGTCTACAGCGGCCACCGCATCAGCCTGCCGGCGCTGATCCTCGGCTACGCGACCGGCTACGTGCTGACCCGCCGGTCGCTGCCCGCGGGCGGGGCCGGCGTGGTCGAGATCGCGCTCACGTTCGCGCTGCACTGGGTCGGGCTGCCGTTCGTCCCGGCGCTGCTCGGCGTCGTCACGTACCGGATCTTCAACTTCTGGCTGCCGATGGTGCCCGCGGTCGCCGTGCTCCCGACGATCGCCGAGCTGCGGGCCGAGTACGCCCAGGCCGAGCAGGAGCTCGACCGCGAGCGGAAGGGTCGACCGCAAACGTAAGCTGGACGGCATGGTCAGACGCGTCGCCCGGCTCTTCAAGCCCTACCGCGGGCAGGTCGGCCTCGTCTTCCTCTCGATCCTCGTGACGGGCGCCCTCGGCGTCGCGCCGGCGTTCCTGACGAAGGCGATCATCAACCAAGCGCTGCTCCCGCACGACCTGCACCTGCTGTGGCGGCTCGTGGTGCTCATGATCGCGATCCCGCTCGTCTCTGGCGTGATCGGCGTCGGCCAGACCTACCTCACGACCGTCGTCGGCCAGCGCGTGATGCAGGACCTCCGCAACCGCCTCTACGAGCACCTCCAGGCGATGTCGCTCCGCTTCTTCACCGGCGCCCGCACCGGCGACCTCCAGTCGCGGCTCCAGAACGACGTCGGCGGCGTGCAGAGCGTCGTCACGAACACCGCCTCCTCGGTGCTCTCGAACGTCGTCACCGTGCTCTCGACCGTCGTCGCGATGCTCCTCCTCTCGTGGCAGCTGACCGCGCTCTCCTTCGCCGTCGTGCCGGTCTTCGTCTTCCTCACCTGGCGCGTCGGGCGGGCGCGCCGGCAGGTCTCGAAGGAGACGCAGGAGTCGCTCGCGGAGCTCTCGACGCTGACCGAGGAGACGCTTTCGGTCTCCGGCGTCCTGCTCGCGAAGACCTTCGACCGGCAGCGCGACGCGATCGCGCGCTACCGCGAGG
>VAYE01000246.1 GCA_005883235.1 Actinomycetota bacterium | reverse complement strand
GAGCACTCCGACCACGACCGCGATCGCCGCCCGTCGCTCGGCGGGCGTGCCGAGGGTGAGCAGCGGGGCCAGGAGGGTCAGCGCGTAGAGCGCCGTCAGGAGCGCCTCGTCCCGGGCGAGCTCCGGCAGCGGCGACCAGGTGAGCGAGAGCGCGACCCAGCCCGCGAGCGCGGCGAGGGAGACGACCGCCGCTGCGGCGAGCCGGCCTGGCAGGAGCGCCGCGCCGGAGAGCGCGACCGCCGCGACGACGAGGCCGAGCACGACCGCGTAGGGCAGCCAATCCGCCGCGTCGATGCTCCCGTAGTCCCTCCATGCGACGAGGGCGGAAGCGGCGGCGAAGGCCGCCGTGGGGAGCAAACGCAGGGAGAGAGCGAGCTTCGGAGCTGCGAAAAAAAGTTTGGGGGAGACTTGCAAACTAATCTCGTTTAACCTACGTCTTAAGAGGGACCTGGCAACTGTGGCGCATTTCGGCAGGTCTGCGGCTGTTCAGTGGTAAGGGAGAGCACGGGGACGCGTACCTAAAGCGGCACTTCCGTCGTTATAGGGGCGCGAGCATGTAGGAACGTACGAAGGGAGAGGGAATGCGTCGGGGACGAGTCATCACTGCAGTGACCGCTCTTGCGGCAGCGGTCGCGGTCGGGGCGCCGGGGGCGCTCGCAGCTACGCCGCAGCAGATCTACAAGGACTACGCCGACAACGGGCGGCTCGACGGGCACTACTCGAAGTCGGATCTCCAGCGTGCACTGCACGACGCGGTGATCCAGGGGTACAAGCCCGCGACCTCTGTGGCGCCGGCGATCAAGAAGAAGATCAGCTCGCCGTCGAGCGGCGTAGCGGGAGCGAATCTGCCGGCCGCCAAGCGGCAGGGCGCGCTTCCGTTCACGGGGCTCGATCTCGCGCTGATGACCGTCGGCGGCTTCTCGCTGCTCCTGCTGGGCGCGGGGCTACGGCGGTTCGCACGCAACAAGGCGTAGTCGAACCGGGATAGCCCGGAAGGGAGCGACGAGTGGTCGACACCGCTCTGACGACGACTGCCGCCGAACTCGGCGTGGTCGAGGGCGTCGCACCACGCGCGCATGCGCGTCCTGCCTCCAGGCTCGCGCCGGCGACGGGGTGGGCGCTCGCCTGCCTCGCCGTCGACACGACGATGCTCGTGCTCGCGGCGCTCGCCACCTCGGTGGGGGCGTACGCGGGCGGCTTCGCGAGCGCACCGATCGGCTGGACGGTGGCCTTCGGCGCGTTGACGCTCGCCCTCTTCCGGAGCCGTGGGCTCTACGCCCTCAAGCTCCGGCTGCGGACGCTCGACGACCTCCGTTCGATCCTCGCCGCGACGACGCTCGCGGCGATGGTCGTCCTGTCGGTCCGGCTGCTGCTCGGAAACACCGTCGACCTCGCCGCCGAGTCGATTCGTCCGTGGGCCTTCGCACTCGTCTACCTCGCCTCCGGTCGCGTGGCGCTCCACTGGTCGCAGACGAAGGCGCGGGCGCAGGGCGAGCACGTCCGGCGGACGCTGATCGTCGGCGCGGGCAAGATCGGGTCCCTGACGGCCCGGCGCCTGCTCGAGACGCCCGAGCTCGGCCTGAAGCCGGTCGCCTTCCTCGACAAGGATCCGGCGCTGCGAGGCGCTCGGGATCGCCGTCTCGGTCGTCCCGCGCCTCTTCGAGCGGGTGCCGGTGCGTCACAGCGTCGAGCACCTCGGCGGCATTCCGCTCCTGACCGCACACCCTGCCAACCCCAAGAGTCTCCAGTTCGCCGTCAAGTACGCCCTCGACCGCGTGCTCGCTGCGGTCGCGCTCGTACTCCTCTCCCCACTGATGGCGGCGACGGCGCTCGCCGTCAGGATCTCACTCGGCCGGCCGCTCTTCTTCCGGCAGGTGAGGGTCGGTCGTGACGGCCGAACCTTCGAGATCCTGAAGTTCCGGACGATGCGCCAATCCTCCGACTCGCCCGAGCCCACGGATTTCGAACTCCCCGACGGCGTGGGCCCGGGCGGGGTGGAGGGTGACGACCGGCGCACGCGTCTCGGCGCCTTCCTGCGTGCTTCATCGATCGACGAGCTGCCGCAGCTCTTCAACGTCCTCCGTGGCGACATGAGCATGGTCGGCCCGCGGCCGGAGCGACCCGAGTACGTCTCGCAGTTCGAGCGGAAGGTCTACCGCTACGGCGAGCGGCACCGCGTGAAGTCGGGTATCTCGGGCTGGTCGCAGGTGCACGGCCTGCGCGGCAAGACGTCGATCGCAGACCGGGCCGAGTGGGACAACTTCTACATCGAGAACTTCTCGCTCTGGCTCGACCTGAAGATCATGGTGCTGACGATCGGCGCCGTGCTCGGCTGCTTCGCCCGGGTCGAGTAGCCCGAGCAGCCTCCTAAGCTTCGTCTGTGGCACCGTGGCTCGAGCGGGTTCGTCGACGGCTGCCGGTCGTCGCGGCGATCGCTGCCGTCGTGGCGGGAGCGGCTGCCGTCTACTCGTTCACCGCGCCGAAGCGCTACGAGGCCCGCGCGGAGCTCCTCGTCTCGCCGCTGCCGGCGAACGACACCACCTTCACCGGCTTCGCCCTCCCGCGTGCGTCCGGCGATTCGCGGTCGCTCACCGCGACGACGGCGCGGCTCGTCCGGATGCGGGGGATCGCCGATGCCGTGCAGGCGCAGCTCGGCCTGTCCGGCTCGGCCGACGACGTGCTCGGCTCGGTCGCGGCGCACCCGGTTGACGGCACACAGCTCGTCGCGGTGGTCGGCAAGTCCTCGAACGCCGCCCGCGCCGCCCAGATCGCGAACGCCTTCGCCGACGAGCTCGTGGCTCAGCGGACGGGCCGCTTCCAGACGGCGCTGGCCGGGACGATTCGACGGCTTCGCGCGCGGCTGCGCTCGGGACGCGCGAGCGGCGACGAGCGCCGGGCCCTCGAGCGGCGCGCCGCCGTCCTCACGGGCCTCGTCGCCACGCGCGACCCGACCCTCGAGGTGGCGAGCGACGCTGTCGCGCCCTCGCAGGCCGCCTGGCCGCGGCCGTGGCTCGTGATCCCGCTCGCCGCGCTCGCCGCTCTCCTCGCCGCCGTGGTTGCTGCCGCGCTCGTGCCCGCTCCCCGGGAAGCGCGCCCCGCGAAGGCCCCGCCGCCGCCGCCGCGTCCCGCTCCGCCGCCGCCCGTCGAGCCCGAGCCCGCACCGCCGCCAGAGCCCGAGCCGGCCGAACCGGCCCTCCGCTCGGAGGGAGCCTGGAACCTGAACGCGCTCCGCCGGCTCGTCGAGGAGCACGGCGCCGAGCATCCCGACCGGCTCGACGCGTGGAGCTCCTACCTCTTCTTCCTCCGCGACCACGCGGGCCCCGACGGGCGGCTCCCGAGCTCCTTCGACGCGCTCGTCGAGGAGGAGTTCGCCGAGCTGCTCCAGGGTTGACATTGCAATTTGCGGGTTTTCTGCTTGAGTAGGACGGAGGGAAGGCCCTGGGAGGGGACCTGTGGGGGAGTGGACAGAGGAGTCGCAGCAGCTCGTCGAGCGCGCGAAGGCGGGCCGCCTCGACGCGGTCGACGCGCTCTACCGCGAGCATGCAGACCGGATCTACGGGTACCTCGCGGCGAGCGTCGGCAACCGGCAGGACGCCGAGGACCTGACCATCCAGACCTTCGTGCGGATGATGGAGTCGCTCGACCGCTTCGAGGCCAGGGCTGCACCCTTCGCGGCGTGGCTCCACCGCATCGCCCGGAACCTCGCCATCGACCACTTCCGCGCGAGCGCCCGTGCGCGCGAGCGCGTCGGCCGCCCAGGCCCGAGAGAGGGCCGTGCGGCCTCGGCCGAGGAGCAGGCTCTGACGGTGCTCGAGCGGCAGGGCGTGCGTGCGCAGATCGCCTCGCTCCCGCTGCCGCAGCGTGAGGTGCTGACCCTGAAGTTCGTCTGCGGTCTCTCGAACGCGGAGACCGCCGTCGTGCTCGAGAAGTCCGAAGGCGCGGTCAAGGCGCTCCAGCACCGCGCGCTCGTCACCCTCCAACAGCGCTCGTCGCTAGCCGCCTGAACGCGTCCTCAAGAGCTAGGGGTCGAGCGCCGATGAGCGGCGTAAAGATGGTGTGAACCCCTGGGTCCAGCCTCCGGGGGGTTGGCTAGTATGGCCTCACCTTCGACCCCTCGGGAGGCGGCGGTCGCCGGCCGGGGGAGCGACGGACGAAAGGAGGGTCGAGGGAACGTTGTTCGAGCGATTCACTGAACGGGCCCGCCAGGTCGTCGTCCTCGCCCAGGACGAAGCGCGTGCGCTGAAGCACAACTACATCGGCACGGAGCACATCCTCCTCGGCCTGCTGCGCGAGGAGGAGGGGCTCGCGGCCCGGGTGCTCGAGTCGCTCGACATCACCGTCGAGGAGGTGCGCGCCCAGGTCGCCCGCATCGTCGGTCAGGGCGACGAGGTGACGACCGGACAGATCCCGTTCACGCCGCGCGCGAAGAAGGTGCTCGAGCTCGCGCTGCGCGAAGCGCTCTCCCTCGGCCACAACTACATCGGCACCGAGCACATCCTGCTCGGCCTCGTGCGCGAGAACGAAGGCGTCGCCGCGCGCATCCTGCTCGACTTCG
>VAYE01000245.1 GCA_005883235.1 Actinomycetota bacterium | reverse complement strand
GGCGACGCTCGCCGACGCCGAGTCCGGCGCGGCCGCGGTCGACTTCCCCGCGCTCGCCGCCTTCGGCCCCGCCTCGACCGACGCCACCGCGCCCTTCCAGGCGAGCTACTCGTACTCCGGCAGCCCGGCCGAGCCGGGGACCGTCACCGTCCACGGCCGGAACGGCGCCGGCCTCGACGCGACCTCGAGCCTCGACGTGAAGGCCGACGGCACGGCGCCGAGCGGCGGCTCGATCTCCTACGCGGGCGGCTACAGCGCAACCGGCTCCGTGGCGATCTCGGTCGACGCCGGCACCGACGGCGAGTCCGGCCTCGCGCTCGGCGGCGCGACGAGCGAGCGCTCGACGGCGCCGCTCGCGTACGGCGGCTGCGGCACGTACGGCTCGTGGGACGCCGTGACGAGCCCCGACACGCTTCCCGACGGCGTCTGCGCGCGCTACCGCTACCGCGTCTCGGACCGGGTCGGCAACGAGACCGTCTACACGTCGTCGAGCGTCGTGCGCTACGACTCCACGCCGCCGACCGGCCCGACGCTCACGCTCACCGAGAGCTCGCCGTTCGAGCACGTCTCCGGGTCGACGCTCTTCTACAACCCGCAGGGCTCGAACGCGGGCTCGTTCACCGTGCACGCGGCAACGACCGACGGCGAGTCCGGGATCGCGCACGTCGACTTCCCGGCCGTCTTCGGGGGCGACGCGCAGACGGTGAGCTCCTCGCCCTACGACGCGAGCTATTCCTGGACGGCCGCCGCGGGCGCGAGCGGCGCGCAGGCCGTCGAGGCCTGGAACGGCGCCGGCTCGAGCTCGAGCTCGTCCTTCACGGTCACGCCCGACACGACCGCGCCCGCCGGCGGCTCGGTCGACTACCCGGAGGGTTACGCCACGCTGCCGGTGACGATCGCGACCGATCCCGGCTCCGACTCCGGCTCCGGCCTCGACGCCGCTTCGGCCGAGCTCGAGGGCCGGACGGCGCCGCTCACGGGCTCCGGCTGCGGCGCATGGGGCGCCTGGCACACCGTCACGAGCCCCGACACGCCGGCCGAGGGCACGTGCGCGCAGTACCGCTACCGCGTCTCCGACGACGTCGGCAACGAGACCGTCTACGCGTCGGCGCACGTCGTCCGGGCCGACGCGACCGCGCCGACGGTCTCGCTCGACGACCCGGGCGCGAACCTGCGCTCCGCCGTCACCCTCACGGCAAGCGCCGACGACACCGGCGCGGGCGTCGAGTCCGTGCGCTTCGAGATCGCGCCCGCCGGCTCCGGCTCGTGGGCGCCGATCGACACCGACTCCTCCGCGCCGTACACGGCCGCCCTCGACACGACGTCGCTCGCCGACGGCCTCTACGACCTGCGCGCCGTCGCCCGCGACGCGGCCGGCAACGTCACGACCTCCGATCCGGTCGCCGGACGGCGGGTCGACAACACCCCGCCCGCCGTCAGCCTCGGCGACCCCGGCTCGATCGTCAGCGGCACCGTCGCCCTCTCGGCGACCGCGGACGACCTCGGCGGCTCGGGCGTCGCGAGCGTGCGCTACGAGATCTCCCCGGCCGGCATGGCCACCTGGAGCACCGTCCCCACGAGCTGGGACACGTCCGGAAGCGGCGACGGCCTGTACGACGTGCGCGCCGTCGCGACGGACG
>VAYE01000244.1 GCA_005883235.1 Actinomycetota bacterium | reverse complement strand
ACGCTCGCGTTCTCGATCGGGCCGGCAGTCGGCGGCTCGCCGCTCCATCGCACCGAGGCCTGGCCAGGCGTCGCCGGGCGCCTGCTCGCGTGGACGCTGATCGCCCTCGCTCCGTTCGCGAACGGGCGCGTCCGCGCTCGCCAGCGAACCCTGGGGAACGTGCTCGTCGGGCTGGCGTTCGCCCTCGTGCTCGTCTGGTCGGCCGCGCGGTCGCTGGGAAACTCACTGCCGCCACTACCGCCCGACGGCGGCGACCAGGCGCCCTTCCTGCTGACGGCCTCGTACGGCTTCCAGGCGCTCGTGAACCTCGTCGCAGTCGTCGGGTTCGGCCTGCGGTTCCGGAACCGCGGCCAGGATCTCGACCGCTTCCTGGCCCACGGATCGACCCTGCTCCTCTTCGCCTCCCTCAGCTACCTGTTCACGCCACTCTCCGCGAGCGGCCTCTCCGGTGGCGACTTCTGCCGCGTGCTCGGCTACGCGGTCCTGCTCGTCGGCGTGTGGCGCGCCATTCGCTCGTCGGAGTTCGGCCGGGCCGTCGCCGACGAGCGCGCACGCGTGGCGCGGGAGATCCACGACGGGCTCGCGCAGTACCTCTTCGCCATCTCGACGTACGCGAGCCGGCTGGAGGACGGAGCCCCTGTCGAGGAGATCGTTCCGCAGTTGAAGGAGGCGGCCGCTTCGGCACAGCAGGAGGCGCGGTTCGCGGTGCTCGCACTCTCCTCGGCGAGCGGGACCGCGCCATTCGACGCGGCGCTGCGGCGATACGTCGAGTTCCTGACGGCCGACGGCGGGCTGGAGGTCGAGCTCGAGATCGACCGCCGCGTTTCACTCGCGCCGGACGAGCAGATCGAGGTGTTCCGGATCGTCCAGGAGGGACTCGTGAACGTGCGGAAGCACGCGGGCGCACAGCGGGCGGAGATCGTGATCGGCGAGCGGGACGGGCAACGGACCGTGACCGTCCGCGACGACGGCGCCGGCTTCGAAGAGAGCCGCAACGGGTCGGGCGCCGGTCAGGGCCTCCGCAACATCCGCGCGCGAAGCGCCGCCATCGACGGCCTGCTCGACTTGCGCTCGCGACCCGGGCTCGGCACCGAGCTCGTCGTCACGCTGCGCGCCTGATTTGTGAGGGAGAGCCCCCGTCGTCGAAGGCTCTCCCTTCGACTCCTACGGGCCTGAGCTCCAGCAGACGGTCCAGAACTGACCGACGGTGCCCTGGTTCGTCACCCGCCAGCGGTAGTAGTTGAACGGCACGAAGACGGAGCCTCCGTTTCCGAACGACGAGCCCGAGGCGACGACGAAGCCGGCGCGGTTGATCAGCTGCCACCGGAACGGCTGGTGCGCCGAGCTCGCCGACCACTGCCACATGTTTGACGGCTCGAGCGGCGTCGAAGCGCTCTGCCCCGGTGGGAGCAGACCCGATGTCGGCAGCCGCTGGCAGATGACCGGTGGCGATGCCGCGCGGGTCGACGGCGCTGCGGCCGAGAGAGCGCTCGGCGTGAGGGCGACGGCGAACGCCGCGAGGAACGCGGAGATCACGCCCCTTCGGCTGAGGATCGAGCGCACAGGCATGGCGACCTCCCTGTCGCCGGAGCAGCCGGGGAGGTCGCCGCAGACTGACCCGGCCAGTCCGGCAGATCGTTTCCGACCCGAGGCTAGATCAGCGTCGTCCTTGATGTCAAGTCATGACCAATCTCGAGGCAACAAGCGGCGAAGCGGCCCACAGCGATCAGGGAAACTCCGGGGCTCTCGAGCCGGGTGGGCGTCTCGTATGCGCTGATCTTGGCGGGCGCGAAGGGCCTGGGCGGCCTGCTCGGGTAGCGCCGCAAGCTCAATCATAGTGACATTAGATGTCACCGACATACGACGTCACCGACGAGAGATGTCACTTTCTCCGGGTGGAATCGACGGTCGGGAGTTCAGGCGTACCAACCGCTGCACAATGGACGGACGGGTGTCGGCCCTCGTCACGCGGACGCCCACACTACAGGCCGCATCTCAACCGATCTTCGCGTACTGGTAGCCCGCCTTCTTCACGTGGGTGTCGAAGTAGGCACCGTGCGAATCCGCCGCCAGCAAGCCGGCATAGACGCGGCTTGGTACACCGAAGTATTGGTAGACACCTCCTTCGACGAATTCGACTTCGAGCGTCGCCGACGCTGCGTCGTACCCCACTGAAGCAAGCATGCTCGATGTGACCGGCTGGCGTTCCATCACGTCTTCGCTCCCAGCTCGTCTGGGGCTGCCGACCGCTGCTTCCTCCACGCCGTGACCGCACGACCGTACCGGGGTGAAGTGGGCGCCGATTTCTCGCCAACAGCGGGCGGCATAGGGGTCGCGGCTGTCCGGGCGTGGTTCGACCAGCTCAACGCGGACGCGGCTCGAGATGTCCATGGCCGTCGCTTCGCATGCCTGCACCCATAGTGCTCTGTTGCTCATGTCGACAAAAGTCGAGAGCCTCCGATACGAACAGCTCTCGCCGCGTGGCACCGTCCGCTTCACGGAGCGGCTCGTAGCCGGCACAGCCTCGAGGGGCACGCCGGGCGATTGCGCCGAGCGATTCCACGGAGACCGCAGCCAGCCCGCCGCGGGGCGAGCCTGACGAGTCGCCCGCGAAGCTGGTCCATAGAAAAAGCCCCGTTTCCAGGGCTTTTTCCGTAGCAGGCCTGTAAGCCGGATTCTGTCGAGGGTGACCATCCCTCTCGGCGGCCGGTTGCCCGGCCGCTCTAGCGGCGTACCCGGTTCCTCGGCGGGCTGCGTCGTCGGAACCTGCTTCGCCTTGCACCGGACGGGGTTTGGCGAGCCGCCGTGTCACCACGGCGCTGGTGGGCTCTTACCCCACCTTTTCACCCTTACCTTCAGCGTCTCCGGAGAATCGCTGCTGGCGGTCTCCTTTCTGTGCCACTTTCCGTCGGCTTTCGCCGCCTGGGGTTTCCCCAGCGTCCTGCCCTACGGTGTCCGGACTTTCCTCGAGCCGCGAACGACTCGCGGTCACCCGGCCTGCAGGCCCAATTGTACCCCGGCTTCCGCGTGCCTGGCCGCGGCGCGGACGCTCGCACCGCACTCGGGGCACGCGATCGCCGCGCCTGTGTGCAGGACGAACTCGCCGCACACCAGGCACTCCAGGCTGACCCC
>VAYE01000243.1 GCA_005883235.1 Actinomycetota bacterium | reverse complement strand
CGCCCGGGCGGATCACGGGCTCGACGTACGCCGCCCGCCACGGCTTCGGGCCGAGACAGCGCAGGAAGGTGGCCGGATTCATCGTCCCGGCGCCGAGCTCCGTGTGGTACGGCTGCATCAGGACGCACTCACGCTCGGCCCAGTAGGCCTCGAGCGCGCGGATCATGTCCTGGTAGTTGAGGCCGCCCATCAGGCGGCCAATCCTACTGTCGCTCCATCAGGCGCTCTGAAGGCTCGCCGAAGCCGAATCGCCGGTAGAGCGCGTGTGCGTCGCGCGTGTGCAGGAGCCATTTCCGGTCGGCCCATGGGCTTCCCTCGACCATCTCGCGGACGAGCTCGGCGCCGAGGCCCCGGCCCCGGTACTGGGGCAGGACGTAGACGTCGGCGAGGTACACCGCCGCGACGCCGTCGGTGAAGGCGCGGGCGAACCCGATCTGCCGCCCGTCGGCGTAGAGACCGACGACGCGGGAGGCCTCGCGGACGAGTCGCTCGACGGTCTCGCGCGGCCGTCCCTCGGCCCAGTACGCGTGGTTCGAGAGGAAGTCGTGGACCGCGTCGAGGTCGACCCGGGCCGGATCGTCGTCGAGCTCGATGCCGTCGGCCAGCTCCCGCCGCATTACGCCGGAGCCGAGCCTAGAACCAGACCATCCACTTCCACTTGTCGCTGCAGGGGCAGTCGCGGTTCTTCGCGCCGCATGTGCGGCACTGCCACTGCGTCCACCAGATCCACTTCAGGTGGTTGATCTCGACGACGAAGAGGATCGAGATCGCGACGAGAATCTGCGTCTGGGTCACAGGAGTGACCATCGCAGTCTCGGGCGGGCCGCTCAAGGGCCGGTCGGCCTATTTCCGCCGGCGGCGAGGACTACGCCGAGAGCGTGCGGAGCCGGAAGCCCCCGTGGAACTCGTACCAGGCGGTGATCACCGAGAGCGCCTCGCGCGCGCTTCGGTCGGTGAGCGAAACGGCGCTCGCCTCCACGAGCGGGCGGCGCAGCAGCCCGTCGATCGCAGTGATCCCGGGCGGCGACAGGGTCAGCGCGTCGGCGGCGCAGGTCCTGCAGACGGCGCCTCCCGCGCGGGGCGAGTAGCCCACGACGGGACCCTCCGAGCCGCACTCGGTACAGCTGCCGAGATTCGGCAGGTAGCCGGACAGCCAGAGCAGCTTGAGCTGGAACGCGAGCGCGAGCGGGTCGAGGGCGGGCCTGCCCGGCGCGCGGCTCGGCACGTCGTCCAAGAGATCCAGGAAGCGCGCGAGCGCCGAGAACGCGCGAGCGTTGGCCTCCTGCTCGCTGTAGAGCCGCAGCATCGCCTCGAGGCCGACGAGCCCGACGCCGAGGCGATATGGATCCTCGCGCGCGGCCCGGTGCGAGCGGACGAGGTCGACCCCGGTGACGGTGTGCAGCTCGCCGCTTCCCTGGTGCAGGATCGTCTCGACGTGTGAGAGTGGCTCGAGCCGCGCTCCGAAGCGGGACTTCGTCTTCCGGATCCCCTTCGCCACGGCGCCGATGCGGCCGCGGTCGAGCGTGTAGAGGTGGAGGACGCGGTCGGCCTCGCCGAGACGGAACGAGCGGAGCACGATCGCCTCGGTCTTGTACGAGCGGCCGGGCATGCCCTTCCAAGTCTATTTCCAGCCCGGACGGGAACGGATTCCGACCTTTCTACGTTGAAACTGGCAATGCCGCGGATCCGCATGTACACGACCCGCTGGTGCGGCTACTGCGTCCGAGCCAAGCTGCTCCTCGAGGCCAAGGGACTGCCGTACGAGGAGATCAATCTGGACGACGATCCCCAGTTCCGCGCGCATCTCAACGAGCTGACCGGCGGCTGGACGGTCCCGCAGATCCTGATCGACGAACGGCCGATCGGCGGCTACACCGAGCTCTGGCGGCTCGACCGCGCGGGCGCGCTCGACGAGCTGCTCGCCGCGTAGGCGGGGGGCTGGCAGGTCGGGCAGTACCAGCTGCCGCGCCCGCCGGCGCGGATCTTCTCGATCGGCGTTCCACACCGCTCGCACGGCTCTCCTGCGCGGCCGTAGACCTTGAACTCGTGCTGCATCGTTCCGCGAGAGCCATCAGGCGTCGCGTAGTCGCGGAGTGTTGCGCCCTGTCGCGCGAGGCCGGCCTCGAGAGATGTTCGGACGGCGCGATGGAGTCGTTCGATCTCGTCGCGCTCGAGCTCCCGCGCCGGGCGGAGCGGGTGGATCCTCGCCCGCCACAGGGCCTCGTCGACGTAGATGTTCCCCATGCCGGCAAGCGTTCGCTGGTCGAGGAGCGCGGCCTTCACAGGGGCACGGCGCCCGGCGAGCCTGGCAGCCAGCGAGCGCGGCGTGAAGCGCCGGTCGAGCGGCTCCTCGCCCAGGCGGGCCGCAAGAAAAGGCTCGAGGTCGTCCGGCTCGAGTAACTGCCACGTTCCAAATCGGCGCACATCGCGGTAGCTGACGTCCGATCCGTCGTCTAACCTGACAACGGCACGTCGGTACGGGTCGTCCGGGAGCCCGTTGCCGGCGGCGTGACGAAAGCTCCCCGTCATCCGGAGGTGAACCAGGAGACCGCGACCGCTCTCGAACCGAAAAACCAGATACTTGCCGCGCCGCTCCAGCGCCGCAATGCGCTCGCCGACGAGCTCGGCCGCGACGAGAAGAGGATCCTCGGGCCGCGTCAACCGAGGATCGTCGATCTCGACCCGCTCGAGCCGCCTGCCGACGACCGCGGGCTCGAGACGTATGCGGACGGTCTCGACCTCGGGCAGCTCCGGCACGGGCGAAGCCTAGCCAGCGGGCGTCGGGCTCCGGTCAGCCGGCGATGACGTCGATGAGCACGGGGCGCGTCTGAGGGGCCCCGTCGTCGAGCCGGTAGGCGGCCGCGACCTCGCGGACGGCTGCGTCCGCCGCGTCCTCGTCCCGCGCGCGAAGCGCCGCGAGCCCGACGGCGATCGGAGCCACCTCCCCGACGTGGCCGTCGCGCGGAGCCGATGTCACGCGGACCACGGGCGCCGTGGGCAGCGCTCCTTCGTCGGGGTCGCCACCTTGCGCGCTGATCCACCGCTGGTAGGCCGCGGCAGCGCTCCCGTCGGCGATGACGGCTTCGGCACGCCGCCGCCCTTCGGCCTCGTCGACCCCGAGATCCGACAGCGCGAGCAGGCGGGCGACGGCGTCGAGGACGAGCTCCTCGAAGTCGGGCGGTCCCTCGCCGCGGAGGGTCTCGAGCGCCTCGCGCACCTCGAGCGCGTTCCCAACCGCGCGCCCGAGCGGCTGGTCCATGTCCGTAAGCAGGCACACGACCTCGCGATCAGCGGGTCGTCCGAGCTCGATCATCGTCTCGGCCAGAGCTCGGGCGTCGGCCTCCGACTTCATGAAAGCGCCCTCACCGACCTTTACGTCGAGCACGATGGCGTCGGCTCCCGCGGCAATCTTCTTCGACATGATGCTCGCGGCGATCAGCGAGATGTTGTCGACCGTGGCCGTCACGTCGCGGAGCGCGTAGAGCCGCTTGTCGGCAGGGACGAGGTCGCCGCTCTGCCCGACGATCGCGAGCCCGACGTCGCGGACCTGATCGACGAACTCCTCGAGGCCGAGCTCGACGCGGAACCCCGGGATCGACTCGAGCTTGTCCAGCGTTCCACCGGTGTGGCCGAGGCCGCGGCCGCTCATCTTCCCGAACGGGACGCCGCAGGCAGCCACGATCGGGCCGACGGCGATCGAGGTCTTGTCGCCGACGCCTCCAGTCGAATGCTTGTCCACGACCTTGCGCCCGAGCGCTTTCCCGAGCTCGATCGTCTCGCCACTCCGGATCATGGCGTCGGTGAGCGCGAACGTCTCGGCGCTCGAGAGCCCGCGGAAGTAGACGGCCATGCAGAACGCGGCCATCTGGTAGTCGGGCACGTCCTCGCGCGCATAGCCCAGCAGGAGCTCGGCGATCTCCGTGTCCGTGAGCTCGCCGCCGTCCCGCTTGCGCTGGATCAGCTCGGCGACGTGGATCACACCGTGTGCGCCACGAAGACGACCGGGTGGGATCTGACGGCGAGACCGCCCTCGAACGCGGGGAGGGGTGCGGCTGTGCCGAAGAGCTGCCGCGAGGCCTCGACGTACGCCACCACTTCGTCACGGCTCGGAAACCGAATCGTGCCGGCGCCGTCGCGTGCTTCGACGTGA
>VAYE01000242.1 GCA_005883235.1 Actinomycetota bacterium | reverse complement strand
TGCCTCCCGGCTGAGCTTCGACCTACTCGCGTCCCGTGCTCGGCGCAAGCGGCACTCTGCCATCCACGCAAGGGGCACGCAAGAGGGGCCGCGAACGATTTCTCACGCTCCTTGCGAACTTTTGCCGAGCAGGACCTCCCAGGGCTCGACGCTCGCGAGCCGCAGCATGTCCGTTGGCCACGGATCGGCAGCGAACCGCTCTTCGATCTCCCGCCGGCTCTCGGCGGCGACGATGTGCAGGACCCTCGAGCCGTCACCGAGCGGCCCGCCGACCACGATGAACCCGTCGTCCGCGAGCGCCTCCATGAACGCGGCGTGCTCGTCCCAGCGCTCCTGCTCGCGCATCCCGCGCGACGCGTCCCAGCTCGGGCCGCGCTCGCGGATGACTGCGAACCACGTCACAGGGTCAGGGCCATGACGATCGCGTCCACGTACTCGCCGGCCCGTCGATAGTGCTCGCGCCGGTAGCCCTCGCGCTCGAAGCCGTAGCCCTCGTAGAGCTGGATCGCCGGCTCGTTGTGCGGGAAGACGTGGAGCTCGAGCTTGCGGATCCCGCTCTCGCGCGCCCACGCGACCGCGGCGTCGAGTAGGGCGCGGCCGACGCCGCGACGGCGGTGGGACGCGGCGACCATCAGCCCGAGGTCGGCGACGTGGTAGCTCGCCGGGTGCTGATCGCGGGCGAGCGAGAGGCGGCCGACGATCGCGCCGGCGTCCTCGGCGACGAAGACCGCTGCGTGCGGATAGCGGCGGAGGGCACGGAGGTAGCGGCGCTCGTCGGCGGCGCTTCGCCAGCCGTCCGCGGTGATGAGCCAGCCCTCGGGCTCGCGGCCGACCTCGGTCCCGAGCTCGACGAGCGCCTGCGCGTCGCCCGGCTCGGCCTTGCGGATCGTCGCCGTCACGCCTCCACCACCACGCCGTCGCCGCCGCGCCGGGGATCGCCGGCCGCGGCGAGCGTCCCGTCCTCCCGCACCTCCACCGCCGACGCGCCGCCGAAGTAGAGGTTCCGCCGCCGCCAGCGCGTCACCTCGTAGCCCATCGCCTCGAGCCGGTCGACCTCGCCCGGGTCGCTGCCGCCCTCGCAGTGGACGTGCGGCTCCTCGAGGTGCATGCGCGGCCGCTCGATCGCCTCGCCCACGTCGAGCCCGTGCCCGACGACGTTGTTCACGATCTGGAGGATCGCGCCGCGCAGGCGCACCGAGCCGGCGCTGCCGACGACGAGGCGCGGACGATCGCCGCGGAGCACGATCGAGGGAGCCATCATGCTCGTCAGGCGCAGGCCCGGACGCGCGCTCGCGGCGACGAGGTCGTACTCGCCCAGCATGTTGTTCAGGTGCACACCCGTTCCGGGCACGATCACGCCTGACCCGGAGCCGGTGGACGCGGTCATCGAGGCCGCGTTGCCGCGCGCATCCACGACGGAGATCTGCGTCGTTCCCGGCGCGCCGACCGGCTCGGCGAGGCCCGCGAGCCGCGCGCGCACGCGCCTCGTTCCCTCCTTCACGGCCTCGTCGGCGAGCAAGCGGCGAGCCAGGCCGCCGCGGTAGAGGCCGCTCGCGAACCCCGAGCCCCGCGCGCGCGTCTGCTCGCGCATCACCTCGGCGAGGGTTGCGATCTCCTCGGCGGTGCCGGCGGCCGCGTCGACGCCGAGCCGGTCGAGCAGGCGCAGGCCGTAGGCGATCAGGACGCCGCCGGAGGAAGGCGGCGGGTTCGACAGGAACTCGTGGCCCTGGAAGGCGGCGCGGACCGGGCGGCGCCAGACGACGCGGTACTCGGCGAGGTCGCGCTCGTCGATCTCGCCGCCGTGCTCGCGGACATGCGCGGCGATCGCGCGGCCGAGCTCGCCGTCGTAGAGCTCACGCGCGCCGTGCTCGGCGATGCGCTCGAGCGTGCGCGCGAGGTCGGGCATCTCGATCCGGTCGCCCGCGACCAGGCGCTCGCCGTTTCGCTGGTAGATGCGGCGGCCCTCCTCGGTGTGGGCGAGGATCAGGTCGAGGATCGCGTGCAGGTAGGCCTGCGCGCGCGTGAGCTCGATCCCGTCGCGCGCGAGCTCGATCGCGGGCGCGACGAGCTCCGGCCACGGGCGCGTGCCGTAGGCGCGGTGGGCCGCCTCGAGCCCGGCGGCGGTGCCCGGGACGGCGTTGGAGGGGGCGCCGATGTGGAAGACCTGCTTCGTCTCGCGGTCGAAGTCCACGTCCACTTCCTCCATGTCCGGGCGCTCGTGCGGCGGTGAGCCTCGGCCCGGAACCGCCACGAAGAAGTCGAGGAGACGCGCGCCGTTGTCACGGGCTCGGTGGACGAGCATGAAGCCGCCGCCGCCCGGGCCAGTCAGCGGGCTCTCGGCGACCCAGGACGCGAACGCGGCTGCGATGCAGGCGTCGACGGCGTTCCCGCCGGCGTGGAGGACGCGTGCGCCGGTCTCGGCGGTCACGGGGTGGCCGGCGGCGATCGCTCCACGCATGGGTTCAAGCGTAACGGCGCATCTCCGCGCAGATTTCGCCCGTTCCAGCTTCAATGAGAGCGATGCGGTTCTCGAGAGCCCAGCTCGAGTCGCTGTCTGGCTGTGGGCCGCCGCGATGGGCTTCCTCGCCGCGCTGCTCTGCAACGCGTGGGTGTGGCGCTCGGCGATCCACCTCTGCGGCGGGCGGATCGACCGGGCCCGCGCCGTCGCGTGCTACGGCGTCGGCTCGCTCGTGAACACGGCCATGCCGGCCCGGATCGGCGACGCGGCGCGGATCGCGCTCTTCTCGCGCGCCTTCGGGGGGCGGCGCGACCGCTACTGGACGACCGGGAGCGTCTTCGGCGCGATCGGGGCGGCGCGGGCGCTCGTCCTCGGCGTGCTCGTCGTGGTCGGGGCGGCGATGGGGGCGCTGCCGCTCTGGCCTGTGCTCGTTCTCGGCGGGTTCGTGGGTGCGGCCGTGCTGGCGGCGTTCTTCGCGCGCGGGCGACGCGCTCGGCGGCACATCTCGCACGCTCTCGACGCCTTCCGCGCTCTCGGCCGGTCTCCGGTGGGTGGTGCGCGGATCGTGGCCTGGGTCGCCGCGGCGACGGCGGCCCGGATCGGCGGCGCGGCGGCGATCGCGGCCGCGCTCGGCGTCTCGCATCCGCTTCTCGCCGCGGTGATCATCGTGCCGGCGCTGGACCTCGCGACGGCGATCCCGCTCACGCCCGGGAACATCGGGATCGCAACCGGCACCGTGGCCGTGGCGCTGCAGAGCAAGGGCGTCGACCTGACGAAGGCGCTCACGACCGGGATCGCCCTGCAGGCGATCGAGACCGCGGTCAGCATCGTCGTCGGCGCGGGCGGCGCGCTCTTCCTGGCCCGGTTCGGCTCGGCCCAGACGCGGCGGCGGACGCTCACGGCAGCCGGGGCGGCGACCGCGCTCGTGCTCGCCGGCGCGTTCAGCGCGACGGTTCTCGTCGACGCGGTCTAGGTAACTAGGCTGCCCGGGTGGCCTTCCGCGTCATCCGGCCGGACGAGCTCGAGTGGACGACGCGCCCGCACGAGCCCGGCGAGGCGCCGTGCCACGTCGCCGAGCTGAGCGAGCTCGCCGGTTTCGCCGACACCCGCGCGAACCTCTGGCGCTACGAGCCCGGCGCCAAGGGGCGCCGCCACAGGAACAGCGACCAGGAGGAGACGTTCGTCGTCCTCGCGGGGACGCTGTCGATGTACGTCGGCGACCCGCCCGAGCGCCAGGACGTGCCGACCGGCGGGCTCGTCCACGTCGCGCCGGGCACACCGCTCCAGTCAGTGAATCACGGCAACGAGGAACTCGTGCTCTATGCCTACGGCAGCCCGCGCGAGCACGAGCGCTCGGAGATCCTCGACTCCGCGGTCTAGGTTCGGCCTACCTACGAGCATGGGAGGCCGCATGGCGACGTTCGGGATCGTGCACACCTTCCCCGGCGGGACGAAGGAGCAGTACGAGGCGAGCATCAAGCAGGTCCATCCCGCGGACGGGACCGAGCTCCCCGAGGGCCAGACCTACCACGCGGCCGGGCCGACGGGCGACGGGTGGCTCGTGGTCGCCTTCTGGGACTCTCGCGAGAGCTGGGATCGCTTCCGGGACGAGAAGCTCATGCCGGGACTCCGGGGTCTCGGCGAGGCAGGCTTCCCCACGCCGCCGAACGAGACCTCGTTCGAGGTCCACAAGGAGCGGAGCTAACTCGAGCTGCGCGGACTAGATGCCGAGCTCGAAGCTCGGATAGCGCCCGGTCAGCAGGTAGACGTAGCCCATCGTCTGCTGCTCGAAGCGTAGGGCGAACGCGGCGAAGTCGCGGATGCCGCGCGGCACGCGCCCGAGGATGACCGCCGTGAACCAGCTGAAGACGGCGAGCAGCTGGGAGAGGTATCGGAGGATCTGCGAGACGAGCAGCGCGGGCAGCGCCAGGAAGATGCGGAAGAAGACGGTCAGGCGGCTCTGCTGCTCGGGAGGCCCGACCTCGAGGTCGACCGGGTAGCCGGGCCGGCCGAGGAAGCCCGGAAACGGATTGGCGATCAGGAAGGCGTAGGCCGTGACGTGGGTCGAATAGCACAGGAACCTCGCGAGGAAGTTATGCAGCGCGGCGGGCGGCCGGCCGGAGATGAGCGTCGCGACCCAGTTCAAGATCAGGGCGAGCATGGCGAAGATGCCCCAGAGCGCGATCCAGATGTAGTGCGGAAGGGCGAGCAGGAGACGGAAGAAGGCGGTCAGCCGGTTGCGGCGCAGGTCGTCGGTGACGACGAGCTTGATCGGATGCGGCTCCTGGGCGGCCTGTACGGCCGGCGTGTCCACGCGGCGATCCTACTCCCGGGCTCCGCGTTGCGGAAGTGCCGCCGCCGGGAACCGTAAGGTACAGCCGTGCCTCGCACGACTCCCCTCGCGCGCGAAGCGCTCTTCTCGGCCGCCGCAGCGGCGGCGCTCGCGGCTGCGTTCGCCTGGCTCGGGCCCCCCGGAAGCGACCTCGCCGCCCACGCCTACCAGCGGACCGTCTTCCTCCAGCACGGCTTCGCGCTCTGGAACAACTTCTGGTACGCGGGCCGCTACAGCTTCATCACCTACAGCGTCCTCTACTACCCGCTCGCGGCGCTGCTGGGGATCAAGCTGCTCGCGGTGGCGACGATCGCGACGGCGGCGCTCGCGTTCGCGGTCGTCATCGGGCGCGAGTGGGGACCGACTGCACGCTGGTCGAGCCGGACGTTCGCGGTCGTCTGGGCGGGGATCGTCCTCTCGGCCGCGTTCCCGTTCGCCCTCGGGATCGCGCTCGCGCTGCTCGCGCTGTGGGCGCTGCAGGCGCGCGCGCACGGACGGTTTGCGTGCCTAGCGGCGCTCACGCTCGCGGCGAGCCCGCTCGCGTTCCTCCTGCTCACGCTGCTCCTGATCGGGATCGCCCTCGACCGGTGGGCCGAGTGGCGCCGGATCGTGGTGCCGTCGCTCGTGATGGGGGTCGCCGGACTTGCGGAGGTCGTGCTCTGGCGCGCATTCCCGGACGACGGGCGCTATCCGTTCTCGGCCGCCGAGCTGGCCGCCGCGGCGACCTTCTGCATCTTGGGCGCCGTCCTGACGTGGCGGGTCGAGTCGGCGCGCAGGCTCCGCTTCGTCTTCGTCGTCTACATGGCCGCCTGTCTCGGCGCGTTCATCGTCCCCTC
>VAYE01000241.1 GCA_005883235.1 Actinomycetota bacterium | reverse complement strand
GGAGCAGGATCGCGACGCGACCGCCGTCCGCAGCGAGCTCGCCGACCGGCCCCGCGAGCGGCAGCACGGTCGTCTGCGTCGCCCCGCCGGCCCCGCCGGCGAAGGCGGTGAGCGCGAGGAGCCCGACGAGGAGCGTGCGCCGGATCACGAGCCGAATGTAGCGCGAGGGGAGCCGCTACCCTAGGAGCAGATGCCCAGCTTCGACGATGTCCTCCGTTTCGGGGAGGGGCGCCGCCTGAAGCGGCTCGCAGCGCAGGCCGACTACGTCGCCACCCTCGAGCCCGACTTCGAGCGCCTCTCGGACGCCGAGCTCGCCGCCAAGACGGCCGAGTTCCGGCAGCGCCTCGACAACGGCGAGCCGCTCGACGACCTCGTCTTCGAGGCCTACGCCGCCGTGCGCGAGGCCGGGAAGCGGGCCCTCGGCCAGCGGATCTTCGACGTCCAGGTGATGGGCGGGATCGTCCTCCACGAGGGCGACATCGCCGAGATGAAGACCGGCGAGGGGAAGACCCTCGTCGCCACCCAGCCGCTCTACCTGAACGCGCTCCCTGGCAACGGCGTCCACCTCGTGACGGTGAACGACTACCTGGCGCAGCGCGACGCGGCCTGGATGGGCCCGGTCTACGAGCGGCTCGGGATGCGGGCCGCGTTCATCGAGAACATGATGCCCTTCGACGAGCGTAGGGCCGCCTACGAGGCCGACATCACGTACGGCACCAACTCCGAGTTCGGCTTCGACTACCTGCGCGACAACATGGCCGTCGCGCTCGACGGCATCGTCCAGCGTGGCCACACCTTCGGGATCGTGGACGAGGTCGACTCGATCCTGATCGACGAGGCGCGGACGCCGCTCATCATCTCCGGCGAGCCGGAGACGGCGGCGAAGATCTACTACGACTTCGCGCGCGTCGTCCGCCAGCTCGAGGGGTACGCGTCGAAGCCGGGCGACCCGAAGGACGCGGCCGAGCAGGCGGGCGCCGACTACGAGTACGACGAGAAGCACAAGACGGTCTCGCCGGGCCCCGGGGCGATCGAGAAGGTCGAGCGAGCGCTCAAGATCGACAACCTCTACGACCCGATCAACGGGCAGCTCGTCAACCACCTGAACCAGGCCCTCAAGGCGCAGTCGCTCTTCCAGCGCGACGTCGACTACGTCGTCCAGGACGGCGAGGTGAAGATCGTCGACGAGTTTACGGGCCGGATCATGGAAGGGCGCCGCTGGTCGGAGGGCCTGCACCAGGCGGTCGAGGCCAAGGAGGGCGTGGCGATCCAGGAGGAGCACGTCACGCTCGCGACGATCACGCTCCAGAACTACTTCCGGCTCTACGAGAAGCTCGCCGGCATGACCGGAACCGCGAAGACGGAGGAGAAGGAGTTCGTCGAGATCTACGGCCTCACGGTGGTCGAGATCCCGACGAACGTCGAGGTCAAGCGCGCCGACGAGAACGACTACATCTTCAAGACGAAGGAAGCGAAGTGGAACGCGGTCGCAGGGGACATCAAGGAGCGCCACGAGAAGGGGCAGCCGATCCTCGTCGGCACGATCGCGGTCGAGACCTCGGAGCACCTCTCCGAGCTCTTGACGCGCAAGGGCGTCCCGCACAACGTGCTGAACGCGAAGGAGCACGCCCGCGAGGCCGAGATCATCGTCGGGGCCGGCCAGAAGCACGCGGTCACGATCGCGACGAACATGGCCGGTCGCGGCGTCGACATCAAGCTCGGCGAGGGCGTGGTCGACCTCGGCGGCCTCTACGTCCTCGGCACCGAGCGCCATGAGGCGCGCCGGATCGACAACCAGCTCCGCGGCCGCTCAGGCCGCCAGGGCGATCCAGGCGAGTCGCGCTTCTACCTCTCCGGCCAGGACGATCTCGTCCGGCTCTTCGCCGGCAACCGCATCTACGGCGTCATGGAACGCTTCAAGGTGCCCGAGGACCAGCCGATGGAGGCGGGCATCCTCTCGCGCCAGATCGAAGGGGCGCAGAAGAAGGTCGAGGAGCAGAACTTCGTCTCGCGGAAGAACGTCCTCAAGTACGACGACGTCATGAACAAGCAGCGCGTCGTCATCTACGAGCAGCGGCGCCGCGTCCTCGAGGGCGAGGACCTCTCCGACGAGGTCAAGCTCTGGATCGACGAGGTCGTCGAGCGCACCGTCGCTGCGTTCACGCAGGAGGAGTACGGCGAGGAGTGGGACCTCGAGGCGCTCGTCCGCGCGATGGACGATCTCTACGGGACCGAGATCACCGCCGCCGAGCTGAAGGAGGACTGGGGCACGGGCCTGACGCGTGAGGCGCTCGTCGAGGACTTCCAGGCCGACGCGCAGGAGCGCTATCAAGGGAAGCAGGAGGAGTTCGGCGCGGAGCTCCTCCGCGAGCTCGAGCGGTTCGTGATCCTGAACGTCGTCGACACCCGCTGGCGCGAGCACCTCGAGAACATGGATTACCTGCGCGAGGGCGTGCACCTGCGGGCCATGGCGCAGAAGGACCCGCTCGTCGAGTACACGGCCGAGGGGCACGTGATGTTCGAGGAGCTGAACGCGGCGATCCGCGAGGAGGTCGTCCTCCAGCTCTTCCACATGCAGGTGACGATCGAGGACGCGGCCGGGCTCCAAGAGGCGCAGGAGGCGCAGGCCGTGAACGGCAACCTGAGCTACCAGCACGACTCGATCGCCGGCGCGCAGGCGATCGGCGCCGCGG
>VAYE01000240.1 GCA_005883235.1 Actinomycetota bacterium | reverse complement strand
TCCGGGCGGAGGAGCTCGATCGTCCGATCCGACTCGTCGCCCTCGACGACGAGCCAGCCCTCGCCGGTGCCCGCGTTGCCGCCGAGCTGCGGCACCTCCGCGCCGATCACGAAGGCCGGGTCGCGGCCGAGCTCGCGGAGCGCGAACGCGATCAGCGCCGTCGTCGTCGACTTGCCGTGCGTGCCGCCGACGACGATCGAACGGCGGAGCGAGACGAGCTCGGCGAGGAACTCGGCGCGACTGCGGCCGGCGACGGTCGGATAGGCGCTCGAGACGACGATCTCCCAACCGTCGCGCAGCTCGGGCTCGGGCGAGACGACGACCTCGATCCCGGCCGCCCGCACCGGCTGGAGGTACGGCGTCTCGTTCCGGTCCCAGCCGCCGACCTCCGCCCCCCACACGCGCGCGAGGACCCCGTAGGCGGAGAGGCCGGCGCCGCCGATTCCCACCAGCCAGATGCGTCTACCGGCGAGCGGCTGCAAGCTCGATCAGCTCCTCCGCGATCCGCTCGGCGGCGTCCGGGCGCGCGGCCGCGAGCATCGCGGCGCGCATCGCCCCGAGCCGCTCCGGGTCGGTGACCAGCTCCCGGACGAGTGCCTGTCCCTCGGACGGGTCCCGGACGGCCACGGCCCCTCCGGCCGTAACGAAGTGCTGGGCGTTCAGCCACTGGTGGTCGCCCGTTGCGTGGGGGTACGGGACGAGGACGGCGGGGAGGCCCGCCGCGGCCAGCTCCCAGACGGTCCCGCCCGCGCGGGAGAGCGCGAGATCCACAGCGGCCAGGGCCGCGCCGAACTCGTCCGTGGAGGGTAAGAGGACGTAGTCCGGCCGCGAGACGCGACCGCGCAGCGCCTCGAAGTCCCGCTCGCCGGCGAGGTGCAGCACGGCCGGCCCGTCGGCGCCGAAGGCCGCGACCGCGAGCTCGTTCAGCGCGTGCGCGCCCGCGAGCGCGCCGAAGACGCCGAGCACCGGCCCGTCCGCCGGGAGCCCGAACCGCGCGCGTGCCTCGGCGCTCGGCACCGGCCGCGAGCGCGCGGGGATCGGCCGCCCGACGACGGGGTACTTCGGGCCACGTCTCCCGGGGATGTCGTACGCGAGGAAGACACGCTGCGCGAACGGCGCCGCGAGCCGGTTGGCGAGCCCGAGCCGCGCGTCGGCCTCCGTCAGCGCCGCGGGCACGCGCTGCGTCCACGCCGCGAGCACCATCGGCCCGGCGACGAACCCGCCCGCTCCGAGGACGACGTCCGGCCGCCGGGCCCGCAGGATGCGCACGCACTCGACCGGCGCCGAGCCCGCACGCAGGAGCGCGAGGACGAGCGCCGGGCCCGCCCGCCGCGGGAGGCCCGAGATCCGGAAGGTGTCGAGCTCGTAGCCCGCCTCAGGAACGAGCCGCGCCTCGACGCGATCCGGCGACCCGGCGAACGTCACGCTCGCGCCGCGCGCCCGCAGCTCCTCCGCGACCGCGAGCGCCGGCAGGACGTGCCCGGCCGTCCCGCCGGCCGCGATCAGGCACCGCAGCTCTCCTCGCTCCCGCATGACCACCGGCGATGTTAAGGAGGACACCCACCGACGCGAGCTGGACGACGAGGCTCGAGCCGCCGTAGGAGACGAACGGCAGCGGGATCCCGGTCAGCGGCGCGAGCCCGAGGACGGCCGCGAGGTTGATGACGGCCTGGCCGCAGACGAGCGCGACGATGCCCGACGCGAGCCGCTTGCCGAAGGGGTCGCGCGAGACGAGCGCGATGCGCAGGCCGGCGTAGGCGAAGACGGCGTACCCGAGAATGAGCGCGGTCGCTCCGAGCAGGCCGAGCTCCTCGCCGATGACCGCGAAGATCATGTCCGTGTGGGCCTCGGGCAGGTAGTTCACCTTCTGGATGCCCTGGCCGAGGCCGTCGCCGAAGACTCCACCGGAGCCGAGTCCGATCAGGGCCTGGACGGTCTGGAAACCCGCGCCCTGCGCGTCGTGCCACGGGTGGAGGAAGCTGAAGACCCGCGCGCGGCGGTACGGCTCGATCCAGATCGCGGCGAGCCCGAGGGTGCAGGCGAGCCCGACGCCGGCGCCGAGCGTCCGCGGCGGCGTGCCCGCGACGAGGA
>VAYE01000056.1 GCA_005883235.1 Actinomycetota bacterium | reverse complement strand
CGCTCACGAAGGGGCCGCTCGTATGGGCGCCGACCGGAGAGACGGCCGCCTTCCAGACGCGTCGCGGAGCCGTGTTCACCTGGAACCCCGCCCGACGCCGGCGCACCGTCGTCCCCGCCTCGTGGGGCGCGAGCTCGCTCGCCTGGGGCGCGCACGGCGAGCTCGCGCTCGGCCGCTCGGTCTGCCACGTGCCGTGCGGCATGCCGCTCCACCAGGAAGTCTGGATCCCCCCCTCTACGCGAACCGGACGCGCGTTGCGACGACGCTCGTCTACCCGGACTACGTCGCGGTCTGCGGGAGACACCTCGCCGTGGCCGCCGGCGTCGACCGCTACGCCATGCACGGCAAGCGAATCCTCTTCGACGGCCGCGACGTCTCCCGCGACCGCTCGCGCTCGTGGGTCTCGCCCTCCTGCAGCGCCGACGGGGGGGCGCTCGTAGCGGCCGCGAGCGTCAACACGACGCCGCCGCGGATCGGCAGGGAGCACCGCGCGATCTGGCAGCTGCTCCCGATGCGCGGGCGGCTGACAGATCCGCCGCCCGGCTCGACCGACGAGGCTCCGCGGCTCCTCGCCGACGGATCGGTCGTCTTCGTCCGCACGCGCAGCCACTCGACGCGGACCCAGCTCTGGGGCACCGGGACGGTGGAGCTTCTAGGACACGGGAGGCTGATCGCGCTCGGCACCGCTGGGCGCGCTGCGAACTACTACGGCCACTACGACTGGGCACGCGCGCTCGCCGTCTCGCCGTGACGGTGCGCGTGCGGCTCTTCGCGGCGCTGCGCGAGCGCGCGGGCTGGTCGGAACGCGAGCTCGACGGCGTGGCGCGCGTCGCGGACGTCTGGCCGGCGCTCGACCTCGGCGAGGAGCCGCCCGGGCTCCTCTACGCGGTGAACCGAGAGTACGCGGATCGCGACCGGACGCTCGCCGAGGGCGACGAGGTGGCCGTCATCCCGCCGGTCTCGGGCGGCGCCTTCCTGCTCAGCGAGGAGCCACTCTCGCTCGACGCGGTCGTCGCCGAGGTTCGCTCCGACGAGGCCGGCGCGATCGCGACCTTCACCGGCACGACGAGGATCCTGTCCCGCGGCCGCACCGTCACGCACCTCGAGTACGAGGCCTATCCCGGCATGGCCGAGGACGTCATGGGCCAGATCGCGGCCGACCTCGAGCGGCGCCACGACCTCTGCGCGGTCGCGATCCACCACCGGATCGGCCGGGTCGGAATCGGCGAGCCGAGCGTCGTGATCGCCGTCTCGGCTCCGCATCGGAGCGATGCCCTCGCCGCGTGCCGCGAAGTGATCGACACCCTCAAGGAGACCGTTCCGCTCTGGAAGAAGGAGGTCTACGAGGGCGGAGAGGAGTGGATCGGCCGGGGCTCGTGAGCCGCGAGGACGCGGTTACGATGGCCGCCGTGCAGCGCCTCGCTCATCCCGGCTGGTGCGGCAATCTCGTCGGCGCCGCGCGGATCGAGCCCGGCGAGCGGGTGCTGGTCCTCGTGGACGAGCCGCTCGCCGAAGAAGGCTCGCAGCTGCTTGCCGCCGTGAAGGACGCGGGCGCCGAGCCGCGACTCGAGCTCTGGGCGGGCAAGCGCCCGCTGGCACACCCCCCGCCGCCCGTGCTGGAGGCCGCTCGCGAGTCCTCGCTTCTGCTCTTCCTCGCGGCGGCGCCGCGCGGCGACGAAGCCTCGGCTCGCTTCGCGACGAACGAGGCGGTGATGGAGCACGGAGGTCGCGGCATCTTCCTCGGCCTCGTCGACGGCGAGCTGCTGTCGCGCGAGCTCTCGGAGCCTCGAGGCGACCTCTCCGACGTCGGGGCCGGACTGCTCGAGCAGCTGGAGGGCTCGCGCCGGATCCACGTGCGAGGCGGCGCAGGCACTGATCTCGAGCTCCGCGTCGAGGGCCGGCCCTGGTTCTCCGACGCCGATCCGCTCGAGTCCGGCTGCTTCGCCAACTACCCGAACGGGGAGGTGTACGTGGCGCCGCACGCGGACGGCGCGGACGGCCTCCTCGTCGCCGACCTCACCGTTCCCTACACCGTCGACGGCCTCGTCGACGAGCCGGTGACGCTCCGCTTCGAGAAGGGGCACGTGACGGCGATCGAGGGCGGCCGCGCGGCGCAGATGCTCCGCGAGCTCGTCGCCGACGCAGGCCGGGGCGCGGACGTGATCGCCGAGCTCGGGATCGGCTTCAACCCCAGCATCGTCCCGCGCGGACACGTGATGCTCGACGAGAAGGCCGCCGGAACCGCCCACGTCGCGATCGGCCGCAACACCGGCTCGTACGGCGGCGACAACGAGGCCGACATCCACGTCGACTGCGTCTTCTCCGCGCCTCAAGTGGAAGCCGACGGCCGACCGATACAGCTACCGTGACGTCGATGGAGCCGCGCTACCGGCTGCCGGAACAGCATGAGCTCGAGCCCCAGCTCGAGCCGGAGCCCTACAGGGACTACGAGCCGATCCAGCCCGAGCCCGGCTGGCGGAGCACGCTCAGGAAGATCTGGGCGCCCATCGCGGCGGCGGGCGCGGCGCTCGCCAAGTACGGCGTGGTTCTCCTCAAGGCGAAGTTCCTCTTCTCGATCTTCATCTCGTTCGGCGTCTACCTGTGGATCGGCGGCCCGTGGTTCGCGGTCGGCCTCATCGTCCTGCTGTTCGTGCACGAGATGGGCCACGTGATCGAGGCGAAACGCCAGGGTCTGCCCGTGAGCGCCCCGATGTTCATCCCCTTGCTCGGCGCGATGATCACGCTGAAGGCGAATCCGCGCGACGCGTGGCACGAAGCACGACTGGCGCTTGCGGGTCCGATCCTCGGCTCGCTCGGGGCGGCGGCCATCTACGCGCTCGGGGTGGCCGAGGACTCGAACCGGCTCAAGGCGATCGCATTCCTCGGCTTCTTCATCAACCTCTTCAACCTGCTGCCGGTCGTCCCGCTCGACGGGGGCCGCGCCGTCGCCGCCCTGCATCCCGCGCTCTGGCTGGTCGGCCTCCTCGGCCTGGGGGCGCTGGTCTTCTTCCGGCCCAACCCGATCCTGATCATCATCCTCGCCTTCGCCGCGATGGAGCTGTGGCGGCGCTGGCAGACGCGTGGGCACCCCGGCGCGCGCTCGTACTACCGCGTTCTCCCTTGGCAGCGTGCCGTGGTCGCGGCAACCTACTTCGGGCTCGCCGCGCTGCTCGTCCTCGGCATGCACGAGACGCATGTCCCGCGCAGCTTCTGAGCCGCGCCGCTTGGACGACAAACGCATCCTGGCGAGCGGTGACGGCGACGTCCACGACGACGCCGCGCGGATCGCCGAGGAGTTCCGGCACGGGTTCGAGGCGGTCGCCCGAATCGATCGGCCGGCCGTAACGCTCTTCGGCTCGGCTCGCGTCGGCGAGGATTCGCAGCCGTACCGCGAGGCCCGCGCGGTCGCGCGCCGCTTCGCCGAGGCCGGGTGGGCGGTGATCACCGGCGGCGGGCCCGGAGTGATGGAGGCGGCGAACCGCGGCGCGAAGGACGGCGGCGGCCTGTCGGTCGGCTTCAACATCCGCCTGCCGCACGAGCAGCGGTCGAATCCGTACCTCGACATCTCGTACACCTTCGACCACTTCTACGCGCGGAAGGTCTGCTTCGTTAAGCCGGCAGAGGGCTTCGTCATCTTCCCCGGCGGCTTCGGGACCCTCGACGAGCTCTACGAGGCGCTGACGCTGATCCAGACCGGGAAGGTCATGCACTTTCCGGTCGTGCTCTTCGACCGCGATTACTGGCAGGAGATGCTGGACTGGATCCGGGCCGAGCTGCTCGCAGACGGCATGATCTCGCCGGACGACCTCGAGCTTCTGTACGCGACGGACGACGCCGACGAGGCGGTCCGGCTCGTCCTCGACTGCTACGAGCGCCGGTGCGCCGACGAGCCGGCCGCGCCGCGTAAAGCAGACGCGCAGTAGCGACGTACACTGCCTCGCATGAGGCTTCGCGACCTGCCGTCGGTCGACGAGCTGGCGCGGCGGGTCGACGACCCGCTCGGAGTCGAAGCGGCGAGGGTAGTGCTCACGCGCGCGCGAGCAGAGATCGACCGCGGCGCCGATCCGGGCGACCTCGAAGCGAGGACCCGCGCCGAGCTCGATGCCTTGCGCGCGCCTCGGCTCCGCCGGGTCCTGAACGCGACCGGGATCCTCGTCCACACGAACCTGGGCCGTGCGCCGTTGGCCGAGCCGGCGCTGGCGCGGGTGCAGGACGTCGGGCGCGGGTACTCGAACCTCGAGTACGACCTCGCCGAGGGCCGGCGGGGCTCGCGGCAGGATCACGTCGGCGCTCTGCTCCGCCGCTTGACCGGAGCGCAGGCCGCGCTCGTCGTGAACAACAACGCGGCCGCCGTCATGCTCGCGCTCGCGGCGTTGGCGGAGGGCCGAGAAGTCGTCGTCTCGCGCGGGGAGCTGATCGAGATCGGCGACGGTTTCCGCATCCCGGACGTGCTCGCCCGCTCCGGCGCGAGGCTCCGCGAGGTGGGGACGACGAACCGCACCCGTGCCGCGGACTACGAGCGTGCGGTGGGCCCGGAGACGGGCGCGCTGCTCCGCGTGCACCAGTCCAACTTCCGCGTCGTCGGGTTCACGGAGCAGCCGACGGTCACGGAGCTCGCTGCGGTGGCGCGGCGGCACGAGCTGCCGCTCGTCGACGACCTCGGCTCCGGTGTGCTCGTCGCGCTCGAAGGCGAGCCCTCCGCGCGGGACAGCCTCGCCGCCGGCGCCGACCTCGTCTGCTTCTCGGGCGACAAGCTCCTCGGCGGGCCCCAGGCGGGCGTGATCGTGGGCCGCGCCGACCTCGTCGAGCGCCTGCGGCGGCATCCGCTCCAGCGCGCGCTCCGCGCCGACAAGCTGACGATCGCCGCGCTCGAGGGGACGCTGACCCTGTACCTCGACGCTCCGGAGCAGGTGCCCGTCCTCCGCATGCTCCGTGAGCCCGCCGAGGCGGTACGCGGGCGGGCCGAGCGGCTCGCCGCGCTCGTCGGCGGCGCGGTCGAGGTGACCGTCGCCCGGGTCGGAGGCGGAGCGCTCCCGCTCGCGGAGCTACAGAGCTTCGCCTGCGCCGTCGAGGAGGAGCTTGCGACTCCCCTCCGGCTCGGCGAGCCGGCCGTCGTCGGGATCGTCCGCGACGGCCGGCTGCTCCTCGACTGCCGCACGATCGCCGACGCGGAGCTCGACGAGGTCGTCGCGGCGGTCGCCGCCGCGCGCGGATGACCGAGCCGACACCGGCCGAACAGCTCTGGAACCTGATGCGCGGCGCGCTCGCCGCGCGCGCGCTCGGCGTCGTCGCCGAGCTCCGCGTCGCCGACGCTCTGGCGTCCGGGCCGCGGGCCGTCGAGGAGGTGGCCCGCGAGGCCGGCGCAGACCCGGACACGCTCTGCCGCTTCCTGCGGGCGCTTGCAAGCGACGGCGTCTTCTCCGAGGACGAGCCGGGCGTCTTCCGCAACACCGAAGCGTCTGAGCTGCTTCGCGGCGACGGTTGGAGCGACTTCGCGCACCTCTTCGGCGGCGTATGGCACCGGGCCATAGCGGAGCTCGACGCGTCGTCCGGCGATTCCGTGTTCCCGAGCACGTTCGGCACCGATTTCTGGGCCTGGCTCGCCGAGCACCCGGAAGAGCGAGCGGCCTTCGACCGCGCGATGGAGCAGGGGAAGGAGCGGAGGATCGAGCGGCTCGCGGGCGTGGACTGGCGCGGCGACGAGACGGTCGTCGACGTCGGCGGCGGCAACGGATCGCTCCTCCGCGAGCTGCTCGGGCGACACCCCGATCTGCGCGGGATCGTGTTCGACCTGCCCGAGACAGTCCGCGACGAGTCGACCTTCGGCGACCGCTGCACGTTCGTCGCTGGCGACTTCTTCGAGAGCGTCCCCGCCGGCGACGTCTACGTCCTCTCGACGATCCTCCACGACTGGGACGACGAACGGGCGGCCGCGATCCTGCGGACGATCCGTGCCCATACCCCAGCCGGCACGCGGGTGCTCGTCATCGACGCCGTCGTCCAACCGGGGAACGACCCGCAGGGGGCGAAGTGGCTCGACCTGCTGATGCTCACGCTCGCCGGTGGGCGCGAGCGAGACGAGGCGCAGTGGCGCGCGCTCCTCGATCGCGCCGCCATCGTGCCGGTGCGCATCGAAGACGGACTCATCGAGGCGACGTGTCGCTGACGGTCGGGACCGCCGGCCATATCGACCACGGAAAGACGTGGCTCGTACGGGCGCTGACCGGCAAGGACACGGACCGACTGCCCGAGGAGCAGGCCCGCGGGATCTCGATCGAGCTCGGCTACGCGCCGCTCGACCTGCCGGACGGCCGCCGCCTCTCGGTCGTGGACGTGCCGGGGCACGAGCGCTTCGTCCGCACGATGGTCGCCGGCGCGACGGGGATCGACCTCTTCCTGCTCGTGATCGACGCGGCGGAGGGCGCGCGGCCGCAGACGCACGAGCACCTGGCGATCCTCCGTCTGCTGGGGATCGACGAGGGCGTCGTCGCGATCACGAAGTCCGACGCCGTCGACGCCGAGACGCTCGAGCTTGCGCTCGAGGAGGCGCGGGAGCTCGTCCCGGGCGCACGAGTCGTCCCGGTGAGCGCGCGGACGGGCGACGGGCTCGACGAGCTGCGCACGGCCCTCGGCGAGGTCGCCTCGCATGTCACCGGCGTGAGACGAGCGCCGCCACCCGCCTCTTCGTCGACCGCGTCTTCACCCTGCGCGGGATCGGCACCGTCGTGACCGGGACGCTCTGGTCTGGCTCGATCGGCGAGGGCGACGAGCTGCGGGCCGAGCCGGCGGGGGTCGACGTGCGGATACGCAGCGTGCAGGTTCACGACGAGCCGGTCGAGCGGGCCGGGCCGGGCCGCCGGGTCGCGGCGAGCCTGCCGGGTGTCGACCGCACGAGCCTCCGGCGCGGCGACGCCCTCGTCGCGAGCGGCGCCTATCCCGTCTCCTACCGGCTGGACGTGTCGCTGGACGAGCTCGCGCCGATCGCCGACGGCGCGCGCGTCCACGTCCACCACGGAACGAGCGAGTGCGTCGCCCGCGTCGTCCGTGCGGGCGGCCCCTACGCGCAGCTTCGGCTCTCGGCTCCGGCCGTCGCCGCCCGCGGCGACCGCCTGATCATCCGCGACCGGACGACGATCGGAGGCGGCCGCGTCCTCGATCCGGCTCCGCCGCGCTCGCTCGACCCGGAGCGGTACCGCCTGCTCGACACCGGCGATCCGGCGTCGATCGTGCGCGCGATCGTGCGCGCACCGGTCCGGCGCGCCGACCTGGCGGCGCGGGCGTTGCTGATGGAGCAGCAGCTCGACGCCGGCCTCGAGGCGGTCGAGCGGGCCGGCGAGTGGTTCTACGCCGCGGAGTGGCTCGACGAGCTGCGCGCCGCAGTTCGCGGACGACTCGAAGACCAGGCCCGGCGGGCTCCGATCGATCCCGGCGTCGCGGTCGGAGAGCTCGTGCCTGCCGAGCCGTGGCGCGCGGCGCTCCTTCCATTCCTCGGCTTCGATCAGCGCGGCGGGAAGGCCTACCTCCCCGGAGCCGCCGCGTCGCTCGCCGGGCGCGAGGAGGCGGCGGAACGGCTCCGGAGCGAGCTCACGGAGGCCGGGGCGACCCCGGTCGCCGTGGACGACGCCGAGCTCGCCGCCTATCTCGAGAGCGAAGGCCTGCTCGTGCGCGTCGGCGACGGCCTCGCGGTCGGAGCCGAGGCCTACGAACGGGCACGGGCCGCGCTCGTCGAGGAGTGCGAACGGGCGGGAAAAATCACGCTCGCGGGCTTCCGCGACCTGCTGGGGATCTCGCGCCGCCCCGCGCAGCTCCTCCTCGAGCGCTTCGACGCCGACGGCCTCACCCGTCGTATTGGCGACGAGCGGGTGCTGCGCCGCGCTGCCGCTACGAAACCGTCAGCTTGAAGACGTCCGGCCGGTTGTAGTGACCGGCCGGGTCGAAGCGCTGCCGCTCCTCGTAGAGGCGCTGCGGGTCGAGCTCGGCGTAGAGGATCCCCTCCTCGTCCCAGAGCGGCCCGGCGAGATAGGACCCGTCCGGCCCCAGGATGGCCGAGCCGCCGCGGTCGATCAGATCGGGCCCATCGGCGAGCGGAACGTCGTCCGGATAGCTCGACGCGCGCTGGAACGAGCAGCAGCTGAGCACGAAGGCCCGCGACTCGCGGGCGATGTGGCGCATCGAGTCGTGCCACTGCTCGGAGTCGTCCGCAGTCGGCGCGAGGTAGACCTCGACGCCGGATTGGTAGAGCGCGAAACGGGCGAGCGGCATCAGGTTCTCCCAGCAGATGAGCCCGCCGACGCGCCCGAGGTCGGTCGCGATCGCCTCCAGCCCCTTCCCGTCGCCGAGTCCCCAGACGAGCCGCTCGTGGTTCGTCGGCATCAGCTTGCGGTGGTGCACGGCGAGCCCGGCGTCCGGCCCGAAGAGGAGCAGCGAGTTGTAGATCGTGCCGCCGGCGAGCTCGTTCGCGCCGACGGCGAGCCAGATCCCTTCGCTCCGCGCGATGTCGGCGAGCCGGTCCGTGGCCGGGCTCGGCACCTGCACGGACTCGCGAGCAAGGCGCCCGTAGACCGGCTTCGCGTCCGCTCCCCCGGC
>VAYE01000055.1 GCA_005883235.1 Actinomycetota bacterium | reverse complement strand
CGGATAGGCGAGCTCGAGCGCCTCCGTCGGCGTCGAGAGCGTGTTCGACATCGTCACGTGGACGCCGGAGGGCCCGTCGGCGCGCGGGCTCGCGCCCTGCCCGCCGCCGATCGTCTCGTAGTAGGTGAACCGCTCGTTCCCGAACGTCACGTTGTTCATCGTCCCTTGGCCCTGCGCCGGCGCCTCGATCGCCTCGCCGAACGCCCGCATCACGACGTCGACGATGCGGCAGGAGGTCTCGACGTTCCCCGCCGCGACGGCGGCGGGCGGGCGGGCGTTCACGAGCGACCCGGCCGGCGCGTGCACCGTGACCGGCGCGAAGGCGCCCCCCGACGCGGGCACGTCCGGATCGACGAGGCAGCGGACGACGAAGTAGCAGGCCGACCGGGCGACGGCGAGTGGGCAGTTGAGGTTCCCCGGGTGCTGCGCGGCCGTCCCGGCGAAGTCGATCTCGACCTCCTCGCCCGCAACCGTCACGGCCGCCCGCAGCTCGAGCTCGCCCTCCGGCGCCTCCAGCACGTCGGTAGCCTCGAACCGTCCGTCCGGAAGCGCCGCGATGCCGGCCCGAACCCGTCGCTCGGAGTACGCGAAGAGCTCGTCCATCGCGGCCCGGACGCGGTCTGGGCCGCGACGGCGCGCGAGCTCCGTGACGCGCTGGGCCGCCAGGCGATGAGCGGCGAGCTGCGCCCGCAGGTCGCCGCGCCGCTCCTCCGGGTTCCGCATTCGGCCCAGCAGCTCCTCGAGGAGCTCGTCGTCGAGGCGGGTGGGCGGGATGACGACGCCCTCGTCCGTGAGCTCGTGCGACTCGGCGGGCATCGATCCCGGCTCCCGGCCGCCGACGTCGGCGTGGTGTGCACGCGTGACCCCGAAGCCGAGCTCGGTTCGTGTCACCAGAGTCACGTCCGGAAGGTGAGTGCCTCCGGAGTACGGGTCGTTGAGGATGAACACATCCTCGGGGGACGGGTCGTGTCGCATGACCGCAGCGACCGCGTCCGGCATCGCGCCGAGGTGGACAGGGATGTGCTCGGCTTGCGCGATCATCCGGCCTCGCTCGTCGAACAGGGCGGTCGAGCAGTCGCGCCGTTCCTTGATGTTGGCCGAGAAGGCCGAACGCACGAGGACGGCGCCCATCTCCTCGGCGATCGAGCGCAACGCGGAGCCGAGAAGTTGGAGCTCAATGTTCACGATCTCGTGAGGGCGAGCGTGGTAGATCCATCCCTAACCCCCACCCACCCGGGGGCGACCCAGCAGGTGGCGCCCGGAAGCTCGACGACCGCCGGCCCCGCGACCCGGAGCGGCTCGCCCGGCGGGAGCTCGAAGGCCGGGCCCGAGTGGATCTCGGCCGTTCGGACCGCGACGAGCTCGATCGCACGACTCGGATCGGCGTACCCGTACCGCTCCTCGTGAGCACGGTGGAAGGCCCGGGCGAGATCCGCCTCCAACGGGACGGTGAGCTCGAACGACTGGCCGGCGTAACGGAGGTCGGCTTCGCCTTCGGGCGGCAGCTCGCCCGCCTCCTCGAGTGGGCAGAGGTACGAGCGCACCTCGTCGCGCCGCTCGTTGCTCGCCACGAGGCCCAGCGCGGAGAGCACACCGGCCGCCTCGGGCACGAGGACGGTTCGCATGCCGAGCTCCTCGGCGAGCGCACACGCGTGGAGCGGCCCCGCGCCGCCGAACGCGACGAGTGCGAGCCCGCGGGGGTCGTGGCCCCGCTCGACCGTCACGACGCGGAGCGCGCGCAGCATCTCGGCGTTCACGACGTCGACGACGTGGGC
>VAYE01000257.1 GCA_005883235.1 Actinomycetota bacterium | reverse complement strand
GGCTCGCGGCGTCGCTCGCCGGCGGAACCGGCGAGGTGCACGTGGTCGACACCCGGAACGACGGCACGCTCGCCGGCCTCGCGGACGACGACGTGGTCGAGGTCCCGGCGCGCGTCGGCCGCGACGGGCCCGAGCCGCTCCTGCAGCGGCCGCTCGCGCCCGAGCTCCTCGGTCTCGTCCAGCACGTCGCCGCGTACGAACGGCTGGCCGCCGACGCCGCCGTCACGGGCGACGTCGCCACCGTCCGGAAGGCGCTCCTCGCCCACCCGCTGATCGGCCAGCACGAGTACGCCTCCGAGCTCGCTGAGCGGCTCCTCTCCGCCGGCGCCGAGCACCTGCCGCAGTTCTCGAAAGAGGTGACGGCGTGAGCGACGAGGTCGTGCTCGCCGTCGACGGCGGCAACTCGAAGACCGATCTGGCTCTCGTCCGCGCCGACGGCGAGGTGCTCGGGCTCGCGCGCGGGCCGCTCAGCTCCCCGCACCACCTCGGGCTCGACGGCGCGCTCGACGTGCTCCAGCGCCTCCTCGACCAGGCCTCCCGCGACGCCGGCCGCGCGCGCAACGGCACCGTCGCCACGATCGCGCAGCTGCTCATGGCCGGCGTCGACTTCCCCAGCGAGGAAGAGGAGCTGCGCGCAGCCGTCGCGCGCCGCGGCTGGGCGAAACGGACGCGCGTCGGCAACGACACCTTCGCCGTCCTGCGGGCGGGCACGGAGCGCGGCTGGGGCGTCGCCGTCGTCTGCGGCGCCGGGATCAACTGCGTCGGCGTCTCGCGCGACGGTCGGCACGCCCGCTTCCCCGCGCTCGGCTCGATCACCGGCGACTGGGGCGGCGGCTACGACGTCGGCCTGGCGGCGGTGTCGGCGGCCGCGCGCAGCGAGGACGGGCGAGGGCCGAAGACGACGCTCGAACAGGCGGTCCCCGCGTACTTCGGCCTCGAGACGCCGACCGCGCTCGCGGAGGCGATCCACCGCGAGCGCATCGCGATGCGCCGTGTCCTCGAGCTTCCGCCGGTCGTCTTCGCGGAGGCCGAGCACGACGACGTGGCGGCGGAGATCGTCGCCCGCCTCGCCTCCGAGGTGGCCACGCTCGCGCACGTCGCGCTCCAGCGGCTCGAGCTCGAGCAGGAGCCGACGGAGCTCCTCCTCGGCGGCGGCCTGCTCCAGTCGGCGGACGGTCGGCTCACCGCCGCGATCGAGGCCGAGGTGCGCGCGGTCGCGCCCGTCTTCCACGTCCGGACCGCAAGGTCCGCGCCGATTGTCGGTGCGGCGCTGCTCGGGCTCGACGAGCTCGGCGCGGGCCAGGACGTCCAGGAGCGGGTGCGCCGGGAGCTCGGCGCCGCAATCGAGTCCTTGGAGCGTTCCGCTCCCGCTCCGAAAGCGCTCGACCGGTCATTTCAGACGGACGCGCGGGCAAAGCCCGCACGTCCTGATTGCGGCACCGCAAGCGGTGCCTTCGAAGGGAGGCCCGAGGGTGGCTGAGGTCAGATTCCGGCAGGCGACGAAGGTCTACTCGGGCACCGACGTCGCGGCCGTTGACGCGCTCGACCTCGACGTGGAAGACGGCGAGCTCATGGTTCTCGTGGGCCCGTCGGGCTCCGGCAAGACGACGGCGCTTCGGATGCTCGCCGGCCTCGAGGAGGTCGACGCCGGTGCGATCTTCATCGGCGACCGCGACGTCACCGACGTGCAGCCGAAGCACCGCGACATCGCGATGGTCTTCCAGAACTACGCGCTCTACCCGTACCTGACGGTGGAGGCGAACATGGCCTTCCCGCTCAAGATGGCGGGTGTCAAGAAGGCGGTGCGCCTCCAGCGGGTGCGCGAGGTCGCGCGGATGCTCGGCCTCGAGGAGTACCTCGGGCGCAAGCCGGGGCAGCTCTCCGGCGGGCAGCGCCAGCGGGTCGCGATGGGCCGCGCGATCGTCCGGCTCCCGAAGGTGTTCCTCATGGACGAGCCGCTCTCGAACCTCGACGCGAAGCTGCGCGTGCAGATGCGCGCCGACATCGCGGCGCTCCAGTCGGACTTCGCGGTCACGACGGTCTACGTCACGCACGACCAGTCCGAGGCGATGACGCTCGGGCATCGCGTCGCCGTCCTCCGCGACGGGCGCCTCCAGCAGGTCGGCCCGCCGCGGGAGCTCTACGACCGGCCGGTGAACACCTTCGTGGCGGGCTTCATCGGCTCGCCGGCGATGAACCTCTGCACCGTGCCGCTGAGCTCGAACGGGGCCGTCCGGTTCGGCGGCGTCGACGTCCCGCTGCCGCGGGGCGCCTCGAACGGCCGCGGTCGCCTCGTGCTGGGGCTGCGGCCCGAGTCGCTCGAGCTCGCCTCCGAGGGCCTCCCCGCGCGGGTCGAGGTCGTGGAGGAGCTCGGCGCGGACGCCTTCGTCTTCTGCGCCGCCGAGGTCGACGGCGAGACGACGAAGCTCGTCGCGCGCACCGAGGCGCGGCGCGCGCCCGACCGGGGGGAGAACGTCTCGCTGCGCCCGCGGCCGGAGGAGGCGCACCTCTTCGACGCGGAGTCGGGCGAGCGGCTGGCGGCGACGGGCTAGACCGGTTTCGCGGGCGCGGCAGGGCGCCGGCAGTCGTGGCAGGTCAGCGAGCCGAGCGAGACGAGGATCTGGGCGATCTTGCCGCCGCACTCGATGCAAAGACCCACCTTCGACGCCGTCTTGGCGGAGGATGGCATAGGCGCGCCACGCTAGAGACCGCGTCGGACGGCGCCGCGCGCAGCGACGGCCGCAGGAGCACGACGAGCGCGGTGCCGACGGTGAGCGCCTGCTCGGCGAACATCACGACTGCGCCGAGGCGCTGGTCGAGCAACGCGGACAGACCGAAGACTCGGTGCGGCTGCGCCGCGTACACCGCGTAGGCAGGCGCGGAGCTGAACAGCAGCCCGTCGACGACCGCCGTCCCGAAGGCGAGCATCCCGAAGGCGACGAGCGCGCGCCCGCCGCGCGTCAGGTGCCCGCGCCGCGCGGGGTCGGCGACCTGGATCCAGGCGAGCGTGCCGGCGAGGACGAACGTCGCGTGCTCGAGCTCGTGCGCCCACGGGTGGAGCAGCGTGTAGTCGTAGGCGCTCGGGAAGTGCCAGCCGAGGATCGTCGCGACCCAGACGAGGAACGCGACGTCCGGCCGGACGAGCACGCGGAGCAGCGGGCGCAGCGCCGCGAGCTTGCGCAGGAGCGGCGCCGGCACGAGGAAGAAGCCGAGCGGCCCGCGCACGGCGAGAACCAGGAGCGCCGGTCCGGCGTC
>VAYE01000054.1 GCA_005883235.1 Actinomycetota bacterium | reverse complement strand
CGAGGGCGGCAGCGTCGAGGTCGGGCTCGGCCCGCAGCGGAGCCTGCTCGCGACGCTTCCCGAGCGGACGTTCTTCACCCGCTACCGCGAGACGTTCGGCTCGTAGACCGGCGTGCGCCGCTTGGCGACACGCCAGGCGAGCACGATGATCGGGAGGCCGCCGAACAGGAGGGCCGCGGCGGCCCAGAGCGCCGCTCGCCCGAGCCTCCGCTCGCCCGGCGGGTCCGTGTAGAGGGAAAGACCGGCGGCGATGAGCGCCCAGAGCGCTCCCAGCTCGAGGACCGACACATAGTCGAACGCGAGGGCCAGACCTGTCCCGACGGCGAGGACGACACCGAAAGCCGCGAGCGCGATCGCGGTGGTCGTGGCCGTGGTCCGGCCGAGGCGCGCGTGGCCTTCCATTGCGTCGGTCATGCCCCGATAGGGACGCTTCGTACCACCGGGCGGCCTGATCTGACACGGCCGGTTCGGCCGCCTCGTCGCCGACGGGCGCGCCCCGTACCATCCGACCGTGCTTCGGCGCCTGCGCATCGAGAACCTCGTCCTGATCCGCGAGGCCGACCTCGAGCTCGACCCCGGGCTGAACGCGATCACGGGCGAGACCGGCGCAGGGAAGACGATTCTCGCGCAGGCGATCGGGCTCCTGCTCGGAGCGAAGGCCGACTCGAGCTACGTCGGGCCGGGGGCGGAGGATGCCTACGTCGAGGCCGAGCTCGACCTGCCGCCCGGCCTTCTCGACGAGGAGGGGCTCGAGGGCCTCGCCGACCTGCGGCCCGCGGACGAGGAAGGGCTCGTGCTCGCCCGCCGGGTCTTCGCGGACGGCCGCACGCGAGCCTATGCGTGGGGCCGCGCCGCGGCCCGCGAGGACCTGGCCGTCGCGGGCGAGCGCCTGATCGCCATGTCGGGCCAGTTCGAGCAACGCCGGCTCGCGCGGGCGGCGTACCAGCTCGACGTCCTCGACGCCTTCGTCGGCGACGAGCAGCTCGCGCGCCGGACGGAGGCGCGAGTGGCCTGGCGCGAGCTGCTCGCGACTCGCCGCCGTCACGCCGAGCTCGCCGCCGGTGCGGACGCCGAGCGCCAGCGCCTGGACGAGCTGCGCGCCCTCGTGGCCGCCACGGAAGGGCTCGAGCCCGGCATGGACGAAGAGCTGAAGGCCGAGCGGGAGCGCCTCCGGCATGTGACGGAGCTCGCCGCCGCCGCGGCGGCCGCGCGCGCCGCGCTCGCACCGGAGGACGGGGACGGCGCGGCCGCTCTCGCCGCTCACGCGGAGCGCGCCGTCGCCCCTGTCGCGGCACTTGCGCCCGAGCTGGAGCGGGCGGGTGAGGAGCTCCGCGACGTCGAGCTGCGCCTACGCGAGACGGCAAGCGACCTCGCGGCCTTCCTCGCCTCCCTCGAAGCCGAGCCCGGGCGGGTCGAGGAGGTCGAGGCAGAGCTCGACCGGATCGCGGAGGCTCGGCGCAGGTTCCGCGCCGGCTCGTACGACGAGCTCCTGACGCGCGCCTCGGGCGCCCGTGCCGAGCTCGCCGCGCTCGAGGGCGTCGCCGATCCGGTCGAGGCGGCGGAGCGCGCCCTCGCGGCGGCCGAGGAGCGGCGCAGTCGAATCGCCGACGAGCTCGGCGCCGCGAGGCGGGACGCAGCCGAGCTCTTCGCGGAGGCCGTGGCCGCCGAGCTGCAGGGGATCGGGATGGGCGAGGGCGAGTTTCGCGTCGACCTCGCGGAGGCCGAGCCGGGGCCGACTGGGATCGACCGCGTCGCCTTCCTCGTGCGCCCGAACGCGGGCCTGCCGTTCGCTCCGGTGGCCGAGACCGCCTCGGGCGGCGAGCTGTCGCGGATCGCGCTCGCGATCGCGGCCGTCGGGGGCGGGGCGACGATGGTCTTCGACGAGATCGACGCGGGCATCGGCGGCGAGACGGCGAACGCGGTGGGCCGCACCCTCCGGCGCCTCGCGGAGCGGACGCAGGTGGTCACGATCACCCACCTGCCGCAGATCGCGAGCCTGGCCGACCGGCACTTCCGCGTCGAGAAGGTGCCCGGCGACCCGACGCACACGCGGATCGAGGAGCTGGCCGACGACGAGCGCCGCGCCGAGCTCGAGCGGATGCTGGGCGGCCGCGAGTTCCTCGCCACCGTGCGTTAGGCATGCTCCGGGCGTGACCGAGCTCGGGCTGCGCCGGCGATTCCACCTCGGCCTTGCCACGACCGTCGCCGGCGTCGCGTGCGGCCTCGATCTCACGAGCAAGTGGGCGGCGATGGCGTCCTCCCTCGAGAGCGTCCGCTTCCATCAGCGGCCGCCGTTTCAGCTCCTCCCGTTCCTCGCCGTGGCGCTCGCGCTCCTCGTCGCGACGTCGCTCGCCGGCTCGACGCCGCTCGACGTCGCCGCGGGCGCGCTCGCCGGCGGAGCGGTCGCGAACATCGCGAGCGCGTTCGTGTGGAGGCAGGGGATCCCCGACTTCATCCCGGCGCACGGCGTGCTCCTGAACCTCGGCGACCTGACGATCGCGGTCGGCGTCGCCGGTCTCGTCGGCGTGTCGCTCGTCCTCGCCTGCCGGGAACGCCGGCTCCGGCACGTGTAACCGTGCCGCAGGTGGTCGCAGCGCGCGAGCTCCTGGCCTCGCGCCAGGACGTCTGGGCCTTCATCGCCGAGCCGCGCCACCTCGCGGACTGGTGGCCGGGGATCGCGGCGGTCGAGCCAGACCGGCGTGGCCTGGCTGCAGGCGCCCGCTGGCAGATCCACGGGTCGAGCCGGCCGAGCCTCTTCCGCCGCCCGAACCCGACGGGAACGCTGCTCGTGCTGGCGGCGGCGCGTCCGGAGCGGATCGCCTTCCAGCTGACGGGCGAGCGGATGGACGTCGAGCTCCGCCTCGATGCCCCCACCGCCGACCGGACGATCGCTACGCTCAGCGTGAGCGGGCCCTGGCTGATCGGGCTCGGACGCTCGTTTCCGCGCCGCGCGCTCGCCCGTCTGCACACGCTCGTCCAGACCGCTGCCGAGATGTGATCCGGCAGCCGTGCTACGTTTGCATCCCGTGGTGAGAGAGTGACCACGGAGCGGGCGACGAAGTACGTGTTCGTCACAGGGGGCGTCGTCTCGGGCCTCGGCAAGGGCATCGTGGCGGCGTCGCTCGGCCGGCTCCTCAAGGCGCGCGGACTCACCGTCCAGGTTCAGAAGTTCGACCCGTACCTGAACGTCGACCCGGGGACGATGAGCCCGTTCCAGCACGGCGAGGTCTTCGTCACCGAGGACGGGGCCGAGACCGACCTCGACATCGGCCACTACGAGCGGTTCATCGACGAGAATCTGACCCGGAACGCGAGCCACACGGCCGGCGCGATCTGGGACACCGTCTTGCGGAAGGAGCGGAAGGGCGAGTTCCTCGGCGCCACGGTGCAGGTGATCCCGCACATCACGAACGAGATCAAGGCTCGAATCCGGCGCGCCACCGAGGCGACGCCGGCGGACGTCGTGATCAGCGAGATCGGCGGCACCGTCGGCGACATCGAGTCGCTGCCGTTCCTCGAGGCCATCCGTCAGTTCAGGCGCGAGGCCGGGGCGGCCAACGTCCTCTACCTCCACGTCACGCTGGTGCCGTTCATCGAGGCGGCCGGCGAGCTGAAGACGAAGCCGACGCAGCACTCGGTGAACGAGCTCCGCCGGATCGGAATCCATCCGGACATCGTCGTCACCCGCTCCCGCGAGGAGCTCTCGCCCGACATCCGGGACAAGATCGCGCTCTTCGCCGACGTCGAGCCCGAGGCGGTGGTGGCCAGTCCCGACGTGCCCGACGTCTACCTCGTCCCGTCGGTGCTGCAGCGCGAAGGCCTCGACCGGCTCGTCTGCGAGAAGCTCGGCCTCGAGACCGGCGACGCCGACCTCGGCGAGTGGAACGAGCTCGTCGACCGGATCCACCGGCGCGACGGCACGGTCGAGATCGCCCTCGTCGGCAAGTACGTCAAGCTCCAGGACGCCTACCTCTCGGTGCACGAGGCGCTGAAGCACGCGGGCCTCCACCACGGCTCGGCCGTGCGCGTCCGGTGGCTCGACGCCGAAGGCATGTCCCTCGAGGAGACGGCGGTCGTGCTCGAGGACGTCGACGGGGTGATCGTCCCCGGCGGCTTCGGCTCGCGCGGGTGGGAGGGGAAGATCCTCGCGTGCCGCGTCGCCCGCGAGCGCGGGATCCCGTACCTCGGACTCTGCCTCGGCATGCACGTCGCGGTCTCCGAGTACGCCCGCCACGTGCTCGGCCTCGACGGCGCCAACTCGACCGAGATGGATCCCGAGACTCCGTACCCGGTGATCGACCTGCTCCCGGAGCAGAAGGACGTCGAGGACCTCGGCGGCACGATGCGCCTCGGAGCGCAGGCCGTGGAGCTGGCCGAGGGAACTCGTGCCCGCGAGGCGTACGCGGAGTCCGTCGTCCACGAGCGGCACCGGCATCGCTACGAGGTGAACAACCACTTCCGGCCCCAGCTCGTCGAGGCTGGGCTCGTCGTAGCCGGGACGGTCTACGAGGGGCGGCTCGTCGAGATCGTCGAGCTGCCGGACCGCCCGTGGTTCGTCGCCAGCCAGTTCCATCCGGAGTTCAAGTCACGGCCCACCCGGCCCGCGCCGCTCTTCCGCGAGTTCGTGGGCGCCGCGCTCGCGCGGGCGCGGGGGCGAGCCGAGATCGCGGTGCCCGCGGCCTACTGAGGGCTTCCGAACAGCTTCACCGCTATGCGGCCGGCGCCGGTGAGCGTCGCGGTCGCCACGAGGGTGCACGTCGAACCCGCCGCCGGAGGCGACGCAGGGTTCGTGCGGACGCTGAGCGGCGTTCGCCCGCTGAAGTTCCTCGAATCCCGCGAGGTCATCGTCGCCGGGCCGACGCAGGAGATGACCCAGCCGCCGCTGACCCGCTGCTTCGGCGTCGCGGCGACGCGGATCCTGAACTCGGCGTAGAGCCCCGTGTTCGCGGAGGCCGTCGCGGTGGCACGTTTGCCGGTCGCCGCGTTCCGGGCGACGAGCGTGTCCGGCCGGCGCTGCTTGGCGGCGGAGCCACAACCGCAGAGGACGACGAGGACGGCGCAGAGCGCGACCGCTCGCATGCCCGCATCTTGCCGCACCTTCTACGATGCCGCGGTGCCCGACGTCGTCGAGCTCTTCACCGACCTGGCGGCGCTCCCCAGCCCACCTGGGGAGGAGCGCGAGGTCGCCGACCGCGTGACGCTCTACCTGCGCGAGCTCGGGCTCGACGTCGACGAGGACGACGCCGGGCCGCGCGTCGGCTCGACGATCGGGAACCTCTTCTGCCGCCTCGAGCCGACGCACGAGGGCGGCGTCCCGATCTTCCTCTGCGCGCACCTCGACACGGTGCCGCCCGAGGGGCCGATCGAGCCGGTTCTCGAGGACGGCGTGGTCAAGAACGCCGCGCAGACGATCCTGGGCGCCGACAACAAGGCCGCGGTGGCGTCGATGCTCGATGCAGCGCGGCGCGTAGTGGAGGAGAGCCGGGCGCATGCGGGGCTCGAGCTTCTCTTCACGCCCAAGGAGGAGGTCGGCTTGCACGGCGCGGCGGCGTTCGACCACACGCGGCTCACCGCCAGGCTCGGCTACGTGTACGACCAGGCGGCCCCGATCGGCGAGGTGATCCTCGGCGCCCCCCACTCGCAGTCGCTGGAGGTGCGGTTCCACGGGCGCGCGGCCCATTCGGGCATGTACCCAGAGGAGGGGCGGTCGGCAATCCAGGCCGCCGCGCGCGCGATCGCCGACCTCCGGCTCGGGCGGATCGACGACGAGACGACGGCCAACGTGGGCCTGATCGAGGGAGGCACGGCCGGGAACATCGTTCCGGAGTGGTGCACGTTCCTCGCGGAGGCGCGCTCGCACGACGAGCGCAAGCTCGCCGACCTCGTCCAGGAGATGCTCGACGCGATCACCTTCGCGGCCGGCGTCGGCGAGTGCGAGGTCGAGACGACCGTCCAGAAGAGCTACCGCGGCTACCGGTTCCGGCGCGACGATCTGCCCGTCCGCCTCGCGGCCGCCGCGCTCGAGCGGGCGGGCTTCGCGCCCGCATATGCCCTGAGCGGCGGCGCGGCGGACGCGAACGTCTTCAACGAGCGTGGCCTTCCGTGCGTCAACCTCGCGAACGGGATGGCGAACATCCACACCGCTGAGGAGTCGATCTCGGTCGCCGACCTCGAAGGGATGGTCGAGGTCACGCTGGCGCTCGTCGACGTCGCGCGCGAGACGGAAGGTTGATGGAGGAACGGCGCCTGGGGCCGGTGGTCGGACTCGGCACCTGGAGGACATTCGACGGCGACGCGGAGCTGGCGGGGCGGATCGTGGACGCGGCGGTTGCGGGCGGTTGCCGCGTCGTCGACACCTCGCCGATGTACGGCGCGGCCGAGGCGTCGCTGGCCTCCGCGCTCGAGGGTCGGCGGGAACAGGTCGACCTGGCGACGAAGATCTGGGCCGACTCGGTCGCGGAGGGCCGGACCCAGTTCGCGGCCCAGCTCGCCTGGTTCGGCCGTGTCGAGATCGAGCAGATCCACAACCTCGCCGCGTGGGAGAGCCAGCTCGTGTGGCTCGAAGAGGAGCGCGAGTCGGGGCGGATCGGCCGGCTCGGCGTCACCCACTACTCGCCCAGCGCCTTCGGCGAGCTGGGGCGGGCGCTTCGGACAGGTCGTTTTGCGACCGTGCAGCTGCCGTACAACCCGGCCGAGCGGGAGTGCGAGCGGGAGCTCCTGCCGCTCGCCGCGGAGCTCGGCGTCGCGGTGATCGCGATGCGTCCGCTCGGGTCGAGCTCCGGCCGCCTGCTCGGGCTCGAGCCGCCGGCGCGGGAGCTCGAGCCGCTGCGCGCGTTCGGCGTCGAGACCTGGGCGCAAGCGCTGCTGAAATGGGCGCTCTCGGACGAGCGGATCGACCTCGTCATCCCGGCGACCCGGCGTCCGGAGAAGGCGCGCGAGAACGCGTCCGCAGGCTCGCGGCCGTGGTTCGGCCCGGAGGAGCGCCGGCTCGTCGAGAGGCTGGCGGCATGAAGCCGGACGAGTCGCGCACGGTCTACGACGGCAAGCTGGTCGACGTGACGCTCGAGCGTTGGGGCGAGCACGAGCGAGAGATCGTCGAGCATCCGGGCGCGGTGGCGATCGTCGCCGTGGACGCGGCGGACCGGGTCACGCTGGTGCGGCAGCTGCGCGAGCCGGCGCGGAAGGAGCTGCTCGAGCTGCCGGCGGGGACGCTGGAGGAGGGCGAGGAGCCGCTTGCGACCGCGAAGCGCGAGCTCGAGGAGGAGACCGGCCTGACGGGCGGTTCGTGGCGCGAGCTGGCGGCGTTCTACACGACGCCCGGGTTCTGCCGGGAGCGGATGCATCTGTTCCTGGCCGAGGGGGTCGAGGCGGGCGAGGCCCGGCAAGAGGAGGACGAGTCGATCGAGCTCGTACCCGTGCCGGTCGCCGAGCTCCGGCAGCATGTGCGGGAGCTCGAGGACGCGAAGACCATCGCCGGGCTGCTCCTCTACCTCGACGAGCGTGACCGCTTCGGCTGATCTCCGGTGGGGACCCCCTTGGGGCCACCCCGAACCACCACCCGGTATGAGCGTAGCGAGGAAAAGCGCACGCGTCTGTCGCAAGTCCGTGCCGAAAGCTTCACGCGCCGGGGTATGGTTGCGCGGCTCAAATGAAGATCGGCGTCGCCAAGGAGATCAAGGCGGACGAGTACCGCGTCGCGCTCACGCCTGCAGGGGCGCGCGAGCTCGTCCAGCGCGGCCATGACGTGATCGTCGAGCGCGCCGCCGGGGAGGGCAGCGCGTTCTCGGACACGACGTATGAGGCCGTCGGCGCGCGGCTCGTGTCCGTCGACGACGTTTGGTCGGAATCCGAGCTGCTGCTCAAGGTGAAGGAGCCCGTCGAATCGGAGTACGGACGGCTCCGCGAAGGACTGGTCCTCTTCACCTACCTCCACATCGCCGCAGACGAGCCGCTCACGCGCGCCCTCGTCGAGAGCGGCATCACCGCGGTCGCCTATGAGACCGTCGAGACCGACCAGCGAGCGCTCCCGCTGCTCGCGCCGATGAGCGAGATCGCCGGCCGGCTCGCCGCCCAGGCGGGCGCATACTTCCTCGAGAAGCCGCTCGGGGGTCGCGGCTTGCTCCTCGGCGGGGTGCCCGGGGTCGCGCCTGGACGAGTCGTCGTCATCGGCGGCGGGATCGTCGGCTACAACTCGGCTGTCATCGCGCTCGGACTCGGCGCAAACGTGACGATTCTGGAGCGATCGATCGACCGAATGCGCCACCTGGACGAGATCCTCTCCGGCCGTGTGAGCCTCGTCATGTCGTCGACGCTCCAGATCGAGGAGTCGGTGGCCGAGGCAGACGTCGTCATCGGCGCCGTGCTCATCCCCGGGGCGCGCGCTCCGAAGCTGATCACGCGGGAGATGCTGCGCGCGATGAAGGCCGGCGCCGTCTTCTGCGATGTCGCGATCGACCAGGGCGGGTGCGCCGAGACCTCGCGTCCAACGACGCACAGCGAGCCCGTCTACGAGGTCGAAGGGGTTACGCACTACTGCGTGGCCAACATGCCGGGAGCGGTTCCGATCACCTCCACCAAGGCCTTGACGAACGCAACGCTTCCGTACGTGGAGGAGATCGCCGAGCACGGCCTCGCCGAGGCGGTGGCGCGCGATCTCGCCCTGGCTCGGGGAGTCAACGTCCTCGACGGACACGTGACGTACGAGGCCGTGGCCGAGGCGCACGACCTCGACTACACGCCGCTCGAAGACGTGCTTCCGTTAGCGGCTGTCTAGGTCTCGGGAGTCGACTCGGGGCGGGGGCGCGGTTTCGGCGTGAGGCGGACGACGGTCCACGTCACAGCCGCCGCGAGAGCGATCACGCAGGGGATGAAGACGAGGATCCCGAGGAGGCCGAGGGCCGTACCCACCGGCTTAGAATAGCCGCATGGCCCGCGCGTGCGTCATCGTGCTCGACGCCGTGGGGGCGGGGGCTCTGCCCGACGCCGATGCCTACGGCGACGAGGGCTCCGACACGCTCGGCAACGTCGCGCGTGCCGTGGGCGGCCTAGATCTCCCGAGCCTCGAGGCGCTGGGACTCGGCAACGTCGAGCCGCTCGAGGGGTGTCCACCCCAGCCGGGCGCACCCGCCGTCGCCGGGCGCCTCGCCGAGCGTTCGAAGGGCAAAGACACGACCACCGGCCACTGGGAGCTGATGGGAGTCGTAACGCCGCAGCCGATGCCGGTCTACCCGCACGGTTTTCCACACGACGTCATCGATCCGTTCATGCACCGCACCGGGCGCGGCGTCCTCGCGAACAGGCCG
>VAYE01000053.1 GCA_005883235.1 Actinomycetota bacterium | reverse complement strand
CCACCGCTGCCTGCAGGACTTCGACCGGCGGCTGCCGGACCTCCCCGACGCGCTTCGGCCCGGCGATCTCCTGATCCTCACGTCCGACCACGGCTGCGACCCGACGACGCCGTCGACCGACCACTCCCGCGAGCACGCGCTCCTGCTCGCGTACGTCGAGGGCCGAAACGCCGGGGGACGCATCCACGAGGGCGAGTTCGCGGACGTGGGGGCGACCGTGAACGCCTGGCTCGGCGGGAAGGCGCCCCCGCGCGGGATACCGGGCCGGCCGATCGTCGAGCCGTGACGCTCAACGACCCTCGCTCCGTCCGAGAGGAGTACGCGAGCGAGCGGGGCCTCGAGGGCCGGCGCGCCGCGTACCGCTAT
>VAYE01000217.1 GCA_005883235.1 Actinomycetota bacterium | reverse complement strand
CTGATCTCGTAGACGGCGTGCGTGTGACGCGCCGAGACGATCAGCGTGTCGTTCGGCCCCGGCTCGATCGAGTTGACGTGGAAGTAGTCGTACGGCGTCGACGCGTCCTTGGGCATCTTCGTCAGGTACGACTCGGTCAGGGCGACGTTCCCGAGGCTGTGCCATTCGAAGAGCACGCGGCCGGTGGCGACGTCGACCTCCTGGACGATGCCGTCGAGGACGAAGCCGTTCCCCGGCCCGCCCACCGCACTCAGGTCCTGGGGGACCTTCTGGTAGACGGTGACGAGCGCCGTGCCGCGCGGCGTGATCAGGAACTCGTGCTCGTCGCCGGCGAGCCCGTGCCCCGCGTGCACCTCGGCGACCCGTCGGTAGGAGCTGTCGAAGATCTCGTACTTCCCGCGCCCCACTCCCTTCGTCGAGACGCCCTGCCACCACGTGAGCACGGGCCGCCCGCGGTAGCGCTGGACGCGAAAGTCGGCCGCGCCCGGCTTCACGGGGTGGAACCAGACGACCTCGCCGTCGTCGTCGGCGATCAACGGCCCGGCCTGCGCGACGTTCTTCTTCGGCGCGAGGAAGAGGTAGCCGGGCGCGGTGGCGCCGACACGTCGCGTCCCCTGGAGGACGGCGGGCTTCAGGTCGGGCCGGCTGTGGAAGTGCCGGTAGGGCGGCGACGCCTCGTGCTTCGAGCTCGACCCGCAGCCGGCGAGGACGGCCGCGGCTGCGACCACGAGCGCCGCGCCGTGGTGCCTCGTCCTAATGAAGGTTGCCGCTGAGAGTTCCGGAATCGATGATCGTGTCGATGAACTGGAGCGTGTCGAAGTCGAAGTAGTGCGCCCAATCCGAGGAGTAGGAGAGCGTCAGCACCGAACCGTCCGCGTGGGCGTAGCCACGGGTTCCGCCGACGACGTCGAGGGCGAGCGTGAAGTTCCGCCACGAGTTGCTCGCGATGTCGACGAGCGCGACCACGCTCCCCGGCCGGACGACGCCGTTGAAGCTGCCGCGCTTCGACGTGAAGGTGATCGAGCCGGTGACGGGCTCGCACACAGGACCGCAGTCGCCGGAGGTGAACGACGTACCGCCGTCGAGCGTGCCGTCGTAGGTCCCCCTGCCGAGCGTGCCGGCGAAGGTGCCGTGGACGTGCGTCGAGAGGTCGGACCACTCGGCGGTTCCAGCGAGCGTCGCGCTGCGATCGGTGCCCGCGGCCGCCGAGCTGGACAGGGCGAGAAGCGCCACGCCTAGGACGACGAGTCGCTTCATAGCACCCTCGATTCGCCGGCCATACCCAGAATCCTGGCACGTATTGCGCATTCCGCCAAGCTGACCGCTCCTTGGAACGACATGTTGAAGCTTGTTGCCGCTCGCGCTAAGACTTTGAAACATCATGCGCAAAACTCTCGCCGCGGCTCTGGCGGTGTCATTCGTCGGAGGGCTCGGATCGATCCCCGCGACGGCGCAGGCAAACGACGCCTGGCTCACGACGAGGGGACAAGCTCAGCACGACCTCCGGGCGCGATTCCACAACATCGCGCGCGTCGCGTGCGCGCCCGATCGCTCGAGCGCGACGAAGATCATCGGGCACGATCGGTACTGGCAGCGGTTTTGGTGTCGCGGGGGCACCTACGACCGGATCGCATTCCGGCTGCGCTACCGGTCGACGGGAAGCTGCGGCGAATGCTGGACGATCACCGACCTCACCGGCACCGGGGCGAGACACCTCCGGAACCGGAGCCCGGCTCCCGGGGCCACCGCACCCACCTCCGGTACGTGCCCATCCGACTACTACAGGAACTCGTCGGGCCACTGCATCCACCGACCGTCGAGCGATCCAGCCGGCGCCACCGCCCTCTGCGTCGACGGCACCTACAGCTATTCGGAGCATGCATCGGGCACGTGCTCGTACCACGGAGGCGTCGCCCGCTGGATCAACCATCCCTAGTCGCGGCGAGCGCTAGGGTCGCTGGCGTGGCCGACTGGGTGGCTATCTCGTCGTTGGCGACCGCCGGCGGCACGTTGACGCTGGCCGCGACGACGTACGCTTCCGTGCGCTCTGCGAATCGAGCCGCCCGCGCCGCGGAGCGGTCCCTGCTCGCGGAGCTCCGACCCCTGCTCGTGCCGTCGCGGCTCGACGACCCGCAGCAGAAGATCCGCTTCGCCGACGGGAAGCATCTCGTAGCGCCCGGCGGCGGAGGCGCGGTCGAGGTCACTCCTGCTGCGATCTACCTCGGCCTGTCGCTCCGCAACGTCGGCTCCGGCATCGGCGTTCTGCACGGCTGGTATCTCTATCCCGAGCGCCGGCTTGCCAGGGACCCACGTGCCGAGATCGAGGAGTTCACACACCTCTCGCGCGACCTCTATCTCCCGCCCGGCGACGTCGGGTTCTGGCAAGGGTCGTTTCGCGATCCGGATGCGCCCGAGTTCGCCGTGCTCAGCGAGGCCGTCGATGCGGGGAACGAGCTGACCGTCGACATCCTCTACGGCGACCACGAGGGGGGCCAGAGAGCGGTCACCCGCTTCGTCCTCTCGCCCCGCCCCGATGGTGCCGGGTGGCTCGCCGGCGCCGCGCGGCACTGGAACATCGACCGCGCCGACCCGCGCTAGACCGACGCCGGAAAGGTCGTCATGGCGACGAAGGCGCCGGACTTTCCGGCGGCTATGGGCGGTACTGGGCTCGAACCAGTGACCGTTCGCGCCCGTTCGGCCGGGTTCGCTAAACCTGCATGGCTAGGCGTAACGGGCCGGTGAGCGAACGGTGCGCCGAACGCGAGCGCACGCCGAGGGTTGCCACGGTTGCCACGGTTCACTCGCCCGCCCGGTGGATCAAGCCGGAGCTCGGCCATCGCTCGATCGCGGACGTGACCGTGGCCGACGTGCGGAAGCTCGTCGACAAGCTCGGCGTCGCGGGCCTCGCCCCCTCAACCGTGACGGGAATCATCAGCATCGCGAGCGGCCTTTTCCGCTTCGCGGTGAAGTCAGGCCTCGCGGAGCGAAACCCCGTCCGTGACCTCGACCGCGACGACCGCCCTGGCACGGCGCGCCTGACCGAGCCTCGCTACCTGAGCGCGGACGAGATCGCCGCGGGGCTCGCGCGCGTCGGGCCGACGTTCTACCCGGTCATCGTCGCGTGCGTCTTCGCCGCCTTGCGGATCTCGGAAGCGCTCGGCCTCCGCTGGCGCGACGTCGACTTCGACGCCGGCACCGTCACCGTCGCCGGGCAGCTCGGCGCCCACGGCGAGCTCGTCCCGGTCAAGAGCGACGCGAGCGCCGCAACGGTCCCGCTCCTGCCCGCGCTGGCGCGCGAGCTGCGCGAGCACCGCTCCCGCCAGGCGAGCGTCGACCCTGCGTCGCGTCCACGCCGACGCGCTCGTCTTCGTGACGAGCCGCGGCAAGCCGCAGAGCCGCCGGAACGCGCTCCGGGCGCTCCACGCGGCCGGTGACGCCGCCAGCCTGAACGGAGACGGCCGCGAGCCGGTCGGCCTTCACGACCTTCGCCACAGCTACGTCGCGAATCTCCTCGAATCGGGTGGCTCACTCGCCGAGGCCGCATCGCTCGCGCGTCACGCGAACGCGCGCGTCACCGCGACGATCCATGCGGGCCTGACGGAGGACGGCCGCGCAGCGGCAACTGCGAGGCTGACCGCTACGGGGTTCGGGCGATGAAGGTGCGGTAACTACGAAGCCGCGCGCGCTCGACGCAAGAACGAGGCAACCTCGAGGAGGTCCTCATCGAGATTCTCGAACTGCACGAGGCCAGAGTCGAGCAGGGCTGGGTCGAGTCGCGCGAAGACCTCGTCAGCGAACGAGGGCGACAGAGCGATGACGTCCGTGAAATCGAGGACGACCGTCTCGCCGGTTCGCGCGACTTCCTCGATTCGCTCGCGAAGCTCGGCTGCCTGCACGCGACCAACAAGAACCGTGCCGAGCTCGTCGCTTAGCTTAAAGGTCGACATCACGGTATCCGGCTGTGTACAGGTCATCCCATGCTCCTTTGATGTCCAGCGCCGCATCGGTGCGGGCCATCAGCATCACGATCGTACCCGGGAAGGGCGAGGGGCATTCCTCGCTCTTCTCCTCTGCTCCAGCATATAGTGCGCCATGGCCAGATCGCACCATTAACTGCCCACCGTTGCGGCGCAAGAGAAACCGCGTCAGCGAAAGGCCGAGACCGCTGTTGCGCCCCGGGGTAGCCGTCACCATCGGTTCGAGAGCTTTAGCGATCGCGTTCACGTCGCCCTGGATATCGGCATAGGTCGGATTCTTCGTGAGGCTCCCCTGGACTCCTATGCCCATGTCCACGATCGCCACCTCGACCTCTGAGCGCTTGTCCCATCCCTGCGCGGCTGCGAATCCTCCGTAGGGGGCATCCGCGTGAAAAA
>VAYE01000216.1 GCA_005883235.1 Actinomycetota bacterium | reverse complement strand
CCGTCTGGTTGAACGTGGTGTGCAGCCGCCGGTCCGCCTCCGAGATAAGGCTCGGCAGCGGCTCGAGGTAGGTGTTCAGGAGCTTCGAGTACTCGCGCCACTCCTCGATCACGCCGACGATCTCGTGGTCGCCGCGGATCGTGCGAAGGACGCGCGTATCGGTCGAGTACCCGGTCTTGCCCTTCCGGCCGGGCGTGAGCTCGAGCTTCTCGAAGAGGATGCGGGCCACCTGCTGCGTCGAGCCGAGCATGAACTCCTCGCCCGCGAGCTCGTACGCGCGCGCCTCGAGCTCCTCGAGCCGGTCGCGGAGCCGTGCCGTGATCTCGCCCATCCGGTAGTCGTCGATCCGGACTCCCGCGTCCTCCATCGACGCGAGCACCGCGGCCAGCGGGAGCTCGATGTCGTCGTAGAGCCGCTCCGAGCCCCGCTCCCGCACCCGCTCGCGCATCGGGCCGGCGAGCCGCCTCGCCGACTCCGTATGACGGACGAGGGCCGTCGTCTCCTCGTCGGCGGGCGGGCTCGGCACCGGGACGAGCCCGTACTCCTCGGCCAGCTCGTCCAGCTCGTACTGCGAGCGCGACGGCTCGATGAGGTACGCCGCGATCATGGTGTCGTCGGCCGGCTGCATCGTCAGCCGCGGCAGCGACTTGAAGTCGTGCGCGACGATCTCGGCGTCCCGGAGCCGCGCCTCGAGCTCGGGCCGCCACTCGCCCACGACGACGCCCTCGTCGGTCGCGATCGCGAAGCGTCCGTCCTCGATCGCGAGCCCGACTCGCCGGAGGGACAGACCCTCCAGCGTGCCCTCCCGCCATTCGACCTCCGTGCCCTCGACCCGTGCAGGCGCGGCCGGAAGGGCTTCGTCCAGCTCCTCCACCCGGCCGAGGAGGTTCCGGAACTCGAAGCGCCTGAACATCTCCTTGAGCTGGCCGCGATCCGGCGGCGCGAGCACGAGCCGGGACGGGTCGCAGTCGATGTCGAGGTCGCGCCGCATCGTCGCGAGCTCCTTCGAGACGAGCGCCTGCTCGGCGTTCTCCCTGATGCTCTTCGCACGCGCGGGCGAGAGCTCGTCGACGTGCTCGAGCACGCCCTCGAGCGACCCGTACTGCGCGACGAGCTGCCCCGCGGTCTTGTCGCCGATCCCGGGGATGCCGGGGATATTGTCCGAGGTATCGCCTTTGAGGCCGATGAAGTCGGGCACGCGCTCGGGCGGGATCCCGTAGCGCGCCTCGACCCGCTCCGGCGTGTAGACGTTGACGTCGGAGACACCGCGCGGCGTCATCATCAGGCAGACGTTCTCGGAGACGAGCTGGAACGCGTCGCGATCGGTGGAGACGACGCACGTCTTGACGCCGGCCTCGTCCGCGCGGGACGCGAGCGTGGCGATCACGTCGTCCGCCTCCCAGCCCTCGAACTCGAGGTTGCGGTAGCCGAAGGCCTCGACGATCGGCCGGAGGTACGGGAACTGCTCGCGCAGGAGATCCGGCATCGGCCGCCGCTCGGACTTGTACTCCTCGGACAGCTCCGTCCGGTGCACGGGGCGGGTGTCCCACGCGACGGCGACGCCCTTCGGCCGGTAGTCCGAGAGCAGCTTGAAGAGCATGTTCGTGAAGCCGAGCAGCGCGTTCGTGGAGAAGCCCTCGCTCGTCGCGAGCTCCTCCGGGAGCGCGAAGAAGGCGCGGTAGGCGAGGTTGTTGCCGTCGACGAGGAAGAGCTCGGCCTCGCGCGCGGGCGCGTCGTCGAGCTGGAGCTCGGCTCCCGTGAGGGTCTTCGGCATCCCTGCAACTCTAGTGCCGCCCGCCCAGCGCATAGCGTGTCGGGATGCCGCGGGTTCCGCTCCTCTCGGGCACGCGTCTCGTCGTCGCGAACGCCGGCGACGGCGACGTCGTGCTGCGCCCGCCGGCGCCCAGGGAGGCGCTCGCGGACGTGGCCGCCGCCGTGCGCGAAGCGCTCCGCTTCCCGCTCGAGGGGCCGCCGCTCGCAGAGCTCGCACGCGGGACGCGGCGGGCGACGATCGTCGTCGAGTCGCCCGCGCTGCCGATTCCCGGCGCCGAGCGCGACCCGCGGCAGCTCGCGATCGGCGCGGCCGTCGACGAGCTCGAGCGCCTCGGCGTCCCGAGCGGCTACCAGACGATCCTCGTCGCCGGCGGGCTCGCGCGTCGCGCCGGCCAGCGGGAGCTTGCCGCGCTCGTCACGCCCGACTTCGCGCGCCGGTTCCACGGCCACGTGGCCGTGCACGACGCCGAGGATCCCGGGCTCGTCGACGTCGGCTCGGCGCGCGTCCACCCCGCGCTCGTCGAGACGGATCTCGTCGTCGTCGTGACGGCCGCCGAGACCGTGCTGCACGGCGGCGCGGGCGCGCTCCTCGCGGCGACCGGCGCGGAGACGGTCGCGGCGGCGAGCGGCGGCGAGTCGCTCCTCGAGACGGCAGGCTCGGAGGGCTGGCAGGCGGCGAGCGCGCTCGAGCGAGGGCTCGCGGGCCGGGTCCCGCTCCTCGGCGTGTCGCTCGTGCTCAACCACCCGCGCGTCTCCGGCGCGCTCCAGGGGTACCCGTACGACGCGGCGGCCGTCGAGAGGGTCGCGCGCTCGCCGCTCCGGCGGCTCTTCGGCCTCGCGCCGGGGCCGCTCCGCGCGCGCGTGCTGCGCTCGCTCCCGCTCGAGCTGAGTGCCGCCGCGGCCTTCGCCGGGCCGCCGTCGGTCGCCCATGCGGAGGCGCTGCTCCGAGGCGTCGAGCTGCGCGGAGCGGACCTCGCAGGCCGGCTGGACGCGATCTGCATCGGCATCCCGCGCGCGACGCCGTACCTGCCCCGCGAGCGGCCGAACCCGCTCCTCGTCGCCTACCTCGGGCTCGGGCTCGCCCTCCGCCTGTGGCGCGACTCGTTCCCGCTCGCGCCCGGGGGAACGGCGATCCTGCTCCACCGCTTCCTTCGCCACTTCACGCACCCGACGCAGCACCCATACCGGGCGATCTTCTACGCGGCGCGAAGCGGCGGCGGGCTCGACGCGGCCGAGGAGGCGGCCGCGCGCGACGAGCGGGCGGTCGAGGCCTACCGCTCCGGGCGGGCCTGCCACCCGCTGGCGCCCTTCGCGGAGTGGGCCGCGTGTCGCCCGGCGCTCGACCGTCTCGGCGCGGTCGTCGTCGCCGGGTGCCGCGACGCCGTCGCCGCCCGGCAGCTCGGGTTCGTGCCCGCCCACGGGCTCGGCGCCGCGCTCGAGATGGCGAGCGGCCGGGCGGGCCGGCCGCCCCGCG
>VAYE01000215.1 GCA_005883235.1 Actinomycetota bacterium | reverse complement strand
GGTACTGGACGGTCGAGTCGTGCGCCTCGCCGGGCGCCGAGAGCACGACCTGCGTGTGAATCCCGCGGTTCTGCGGGTCCTCGAGCATGAAGAGGCTCGCGTCGCCGTTGAAGCTCCCACCGACGAGCGGCGGCAGCGGCTCGGCGCCGAGCGGGTGACCCAGCGCGAAGTCGTGGCTCTTGACGGAGAGGATGTCCGCGAAGTCGTTTCCGAACTCGAGCCCGAGCTCGAACGAGACGGGCTCCATGCCCTCGTTCTCGACGACTATCACGTCCTGCATCCCCTCGCCGATGAAGCGCCGCCGCTCGATCGAGAGCACGTCCTGGCCGAGGCCGCCCGCGAGCGGGTTCCGCATGTAGAACGCAGCCGAGAAGTACTCGACCCTCCCCGAGGAGAGGAGGAGCGGGCGCTCGCCGTTGATCGTGATCATGAAGCGCGAGAGGAAGCGCGTGTCCTCGGCGAAGAAGCCGGCGGTCTGGCCGTCGAGGTCGCCGATCTCGTCCGACAGGCAGAACGTGGACCCCTCGAGGATGGTGACGGGCATCGCGGGAGGCTACTCCGAACGCAGGATGCGGCCGCCGCTCGACTGGGCGAGCGCCTTGACGACGATCTCGTCGACGTTCACATGGGATGGGCGGGTGAGGGCGAACAGGACGCAGTCGGCGATGTCGTCCGGCTGCATCGCCTCGACCCCGGTGTAGACGGCACGGGCCTTGTCGGAGTCGCCTCGGAAGCGGACGAGCGAGAAGTCCGTCTCGACGAGGCCCGGGTCGACGGTCGTGATCCGGATCGGCCGGCCGAGCAGGTCCTCGCGGAGGGCGTAGGTGAAGCCGCGCACCGCGAACTTCGAGGTCACGTAGAGCGCCGCGTTCTCGTACGCCTGGCGGCCCGCGACCGAGCCGAGGTTGACGATGTGGCCGCCGTCGCGCAGGTGGGGCAGGCAGAGGCGCGTCATGCGAATGAGCCCGTTCACGTTCGTCTCGAGCACCGTCTCCTCGTCGTCCTCGCTCGACGCGTCGAAGGGCTCGCGGCCGAGGGCGAGGCCCGCCGCGTTGACGAGGACGTCCAGCCCCCCGAGCTCTTCGACCGCCTGCGCGACGAAGCGCTCGCAGCTCGCCGGATCGGTGACGTCGAGCTCGAGGGCGAGATCGGCGTCGAGCCGGTCCGTCCGGCGCGCGCCGGCCGCGACGCGTACTCCCTCGCGCCTGAGCGCGGCGGTGGTGGCGGCGCCGATGCCGCTGGAGGCGCCGGTGACGACCGCGGTCTTCCCCTGGAGCGCGCCCACGCCCTGAGCTTAAGCGTCCGGCGCCCGCACTTCGAGGGTGCTCATGCCCCTGAGGTCGATCCAGGCTCGGTTCGGCCCGCGGACGATCCGCATCAGCACGTCCTCGCAGTGACAGCAGCGGATGACCACGCCGGGCGCGTCGGCGTAGACGTCGAGCCGCGCGACCTGCTCGACCGCGCCGCAGGAACCGCACACGCTCGTGGCGACGGTCAGCTCGACGCCGAAGAGCTCCAGCAGCAGGCCGCCGATCGCGTTGCCGTCGAGCCTGCGGTCACGCGAGTCCATCAGCTTCCCGTCGCCCCGAACCGCTCCGTCTTGATCCGCTGCGGCTCGTAGCCGAGCTCGACGAGGCCGTCGGCGGCCGCGTCGACGAAGCGAGTCGAGCCGCAGACGAACACCTGCGGCGCCTCCGCCGCCGGCCACGCGACCTCTTCGAGGAGCTCCGCGTCGATGCGCCGCGCGTACCCCGCCCAGCCTTCCGGCTGCGATCTCGTGAGCGTGACGAAGAGCTCGAACCCGTCGGCCCGGTCCGCGAGCTCGTCGAGCTCCACGCGGTAGACGACCTCGTCCAGAGTCCGCGAGGAATAGAGCAGGCGCGTCGGCGCGTCGCTCCCCGCGGCGGCGCGGTGTCGGATCATCGCCGCCAGGGGAACGACGCCCGAGCCGCCACCGACGAGCAGGAGCGGAGCGGGATCGGATCCGTCCCAGACGAAGTAGCCGCCGATCGGCCCTCGCACCTCGAACCGGTCACCCTCGCGCACCTCGTCGACGAGGTACGGGGAGACCTCGCCGTCCTCGAGCCGCTCCACGGTGATCTCGAGGCCGTCGCCCGGCGCGGAGGCGATCGAGTAGCTCCGTTGCGCCTGGTAGCCGTCCTCGGCGGTGAGCCGGACGTCGAGGTGCTGACCCGCGCGGTGGCCCGGCCAGCCGTCCGCTCGCAGCCGGAGCGTGCGAACGCGGGGCGTCTCGGCGACCGTCTCGATCACCTCCGCCGCCAGCCAGGTCAGTCGCCCCAGTACCGCTGCTCCTGCCATGGATCGCCGAGCAGGTGGTAGCCGTTCGACTCCCAGAACCCGGGCTCGTCCTCGTCCTTGAGCGTGAGGCCGCGCACCCACTTCGCGCTCTTCCAGAAGTAGAGGTGCGGTACGAGCAACCGGGCCGGCCCGCCGTGCTCGGGGT
>VAYE01000214.1 GCA_005883235.1 Actinomycetota bacterium | reverse complement strand
CTATGTGCTCCTGCACAAGCCGATCGGTGTCGTGACCACTGCGCGCGATCCGCACAGGCGTCCGACGGTCGTCGACCTCGTCGGACACGGCTCGAGGGTCGTCCCGGTGGGCCGGCTCGACGCGGACACGACCGGAGCCCTCCTGCTCACGAACGACGGGCCGCTCGCGCACCGGCTCGCGCACCCGCGCTACGAGGTCGAGAAGGTCTACGAGGCCGACTTGCGCGAGCGCCTCGAGGCGGTCGCGGAGCGGCGGCCGGCCTAGGAGGGTTTGGCGAAACATCGCTTGTGCCGCCCTGAGTGCGCTGCTCGCCCCGATGCCGCGTCCTCGGTCGCGCCGAGCTCACCGGGCCCGAGGTCGAGGCGTTGCGAGGCCTGGTCTTCTAGCCGGCGGGGCCGACGAGGTCGCTCATCGCCGGCACGTTCGCCGTGTCGCAGGTGAAGCCGAGGCAGCCGAGATGCCAGCCGTCCTGGATCGTGCGGAGCACGGAGTAGTGGTTGTACGCCACGTCGGACGTCCGCGCCGAGTGGTCGGAGTGCGAGATCACGAGGCCCACGACGTGCCCGCCGCCGTGGCCGGCCGGCGAGTCGCAGCAGCCGCTCGTGTCGCCGAAGCCGAAGTCCGTCGGCGAGCCGGTGAAGTCGCTCTCGTCCCAGAGGACGAAGATGACCGAGTTCCCGTTCCAGCTCGGCGCCGACATGATCTTGCCGACCGTGTCCGAGAGGAACGCGTCGCCGGTCGCGATCAGGCTCTGCACCTGCGAGAAGTCGCAAGGATCGGCCGGTGTGGCGGCGCGACCGTGCATGTCGTGGCACTGGTCGGGCGCGATGAAGTTGTAGTCGGCGACGTTGCCGCTCGCGAGATCGCTGTCGAGCTGCGAGAGGTCGACCACGTTCGCCATCCGCGCCGGGTTCGTCTGGACGTCCAGGTACGAGACGAACGGGTTGTGCTTCCGCTCGTACAGCTGGTTGCCGCACGCGTGCGCGAGCTTGTCGCCGTTGCAGAGCGACAGCGACTGCTGATAGTCGCGCCACGTCTTCCCGTGCGACTCGAGCTGGTCGACGAGGTTCGGCACGTCGAGCGTCTCGTCGTTGTCGCTGTCGTTGCCGGTGATGCCCGCGGTGATCGCGACGTAGTTCGGCTGGCTCGGGTGGATGACGCCGAAGTAGCTCGTCGCCAACCCGTACGTCGCCGCGGCCTCGTTGATCCACGGCGCGTTCGGGTTGCCGATCAACGAGTCATAGCCGGTGTTCTCCATCATGATCACCCAGACGTGCTGGTAGTTCTTGAGGTTCGAGCGGTCCTGTCCGCTCGCCGTGGCCGACGACACGCCCAGCGCTAGCGCGAACGTCGCGGCCACGAGCACTGCAAGTCGTCTCATCTCTCCCCTTTCTGACCGTTCCGAGGACGGAGCGGCGGCCCGCACCGTAGATGCGCGGGCCGCCGCTACTTGAAACGCCCTTACGGACCTGCCAGAGCAGCCGCCTGGCTCTGCAGGCTCTGCGCCTGGCTGAGCCAGCTCTGCACCTGGGCGCTATTGAGCGGCTGGTTGTCGAAGGTCGCTCCGTCGAGCGCCGCCTTGATCTGCGCGGCGAGCGCGTCGCGCTGCGAGGTCAGGCTCTGGATCTGACCCTCGATCGAGTTGTACGTGCTGTCGCCCGCGTCGTTGCTCGCGAGCGCCCGTGTGGACGCCTTCAGCGTATTCATCGCGAACGTGCCGAACGAGGCGTTCAGCTGCTTGTATGCGTCGGCGAGCTGCGTGAAGTTGCTGCCGCTCTTCTTCACGGCCGCCGGAACCGCGTAGCCGGTCAGGTCGCCGTTGAGCAACCGGCCGTCGTGCGTGTAGTCGTCCTTCAGGCCGACGAGCGACAGCATCGTCGGGCGCAGGTCGGTGTGGTCCGTCCAGGTCTGGTCGGGGGTCGAGCTCTGATCGACGCCCGGTCCCACCATGCCGATCCACGTCGAGGCGATCTCGTCCTGGATGTCGCCGTGGTTCCACGCGAAGCTCTGGTTCGTCCGCGCGGGGATGAACGCGCACGCGGCGGGCGTGGCGCACGTGGCGGGCGTCGCCCCGCCGGTCGCGAAGAAGAACCAGTTGGGATCCGCGAACGGCGTGAACGTCGGCGTCCGGAATGGATCCGCGGTGACCATGTGCAACGTGTTCATCTCGGCGTGGTCGGCGAGCCGGACCATGATGTTGTTCTCGACCGCCCCTGTGTAGGGGTTCAGCCAGTTCAGCTGGGCCATCTCCCGCTCGAGGTTCCGCACGATCGGGTCCGTCTGGTCGCGGAGCGGCTGCGCAGCCGTGCCGTTCACATAGACCGTCGGCGCGTCGTCGGAGTGCACCGAGAAGAGGGTGGAGTCTCCGAACTGCGTGTAGACCATGCGCCGCAGGTCAGCATTGATCTCCCCGACGCGGTTGTAGGTGCACGGCGTCGTGACGCCGTCGCAGCCGGCGGGCGTCGGAGCGTCGCCGACGAAGTGGTCGCCCTCGTCGACCGTGAAGACGAAGAGGGTGTTCGACTTGTTGATGCCGTCGGCGGCAAGCCGGTCGAAGAACTTCTGGAACGCGAGGTCGTAGTCGTGGAGCTGCTGCACGTAGCCCGCCTCGCCGGGCCCGTACGCGAAGTGGATGTTGCCGGCGGTGCCGTGGCCGTCGTGCGCGTCCGAGATGTACGCGTACGTGACCGGGACCCCGGCCTCCTGCATCTGCGCGACCCAGGACAGCGACACCGTCGCCTCCATCCCGTCGAAGCCGGGGAACCCGACGTGGCCGCTCGCGTCCTGGATCACGTTGCCGTTCAGGTCCGTCATCGGCCCGCTCGGCTTGATCACGGGATCCACGTACTTCGCCCCGTAGAGGGCATTGAAGCCGGCGTAGCCGCCGGGCTCGTCCGGCAGCAGGTCGGCCTTGCCGTTGTTGGCGGCCGAGCACGTCGCCGAGCCCTGGGCGCAGTGGATGCCGATGCCGACGAAGTCGGCGAAGGCCTGGCCCGGATTGGCCGTCACCTCGGCGGCCTCGGGCGAGGCGGGGCCGAACACCGTCGGGATGTCGATCGCGGTGTTCTCGAGGATCGTGTTCGCGGTCGCGACCGCGCCGAAGTCACACCCGGCCCGCGTGAAGGGCGCCCACGGCGCAGGTGCGATCTTGCCGTTCTCGTTGATCATCTCCGGCGTCGTGTCCGTCGTGCTGCCGGCCGGGTCGAAAAGGGGCGCCGTCCAGTACGCGAACGAGACCCCGGTCCGCGTCGTGCCGTCCGTCTTGAAGTAGCGGAAGCTGTTCGACACAGGCTGGCCCATGCGATCCGGGTACACGCCGGTCAGCGAGGTCAGGATGCCCGTCGCAGTGTGCGAGATCAGGGCCGTGTGGTCGTTGGCCAGCAGCCTGCCGTTCCCGTTGATGAAGTTGAGCAGGTGCGGCATCTGCTCCAGATCCGACGGCACGTTCGGGTTGTCGCGCCGGAAGTGCGTGTTGTCGAACTGCACGTAGATGACGTGCTTGATGTTCCCGTGCGGTGACGCGAGCTGGCACCCGGTCGCCGTGAGCCGCGCGTCCGTTGCCGCTGCACCCTTGGTCGCTGCAGCGGCGCTGAGGGCCGCAAGGCAGCCAAGCGCGAGCGCGCCCAGCGCGCCGATCCTTCGCAGTTTCAGCATGACCTCTCCCCTTCGGTCGCGGAACGGGCGGAACCCTAACCGATCCTGTGCGGGTATAAGGAGCACTCCGGCGACGGTCCGGTTGCGGTTCGGTTAGAGGCCCTTCGGCCGTGCGGCGCCGAAGAAGCGGCCGCTCGCCGGCATCACGAAGCCCATGCGCTCGTACATCGCGCGGAGCGTCGGCTCGGAGGCGTTCCGGGCCT
>VAYE01000230.1:6006-7435 GCA_005883235.1 Actinomycetota bacterium | reverse complement strand
ATCGAGGCCTCGATCGAGCCGCTCCGCCGCGAGCTCGAGCGGCTCCAGGAGGACGCCCTCTTCACCGGGGAGTACGACTCGGGCGACGCGGTCGTCACGATCCAGTCGGACGCGGGGGGCACGGACGCCCAGGACTTCACCGAGCTGGTGCTCCGCATGTACCTCCGCTGGGCCGAGAAACGCGGCTTCAAGACCGAGGTGCTCGAGGCGAGTCCCGGCGAGGAGGCCGGCCTCAAGTCGGTGACCTTCACCGTCGAGGGCGAGAACGCCTACGGCGTGCTGAAGGCCGAGCGAGGCAAGCATCGGCTCGTCCGCCAGTCGCCGTTCGACCAGGCGCACCGCCGTCACACGTCGTTCGTGCAGGTCATCCCAGCCCCGCTCCTCCCCGACGACGGCCAGATCGAGATCGACGAGAACGACCTCCGCATCGACACCTACCGCGCCAGCGGAGCGGGCGGGCAGCACGTGAACAAGACCGACTCCGCCGTCCGGATCACGCACCTGCCGTCCGGCATCGTCGTCCAGTGCCAGAACGAGCGCTCGCAGTCGTCGAACAAGCAGACCGCGTTGCGGATCCTCAAGTCGCGGCTCGCCGAGCGCGCCGAGGAGGAGCGCGAGGCGGAGCTGGCGAAGGAACGCGGAGCCGTCTCGATGGGCTTCGGCGGCAACGCGATCCGCAGCTATGTCCTGCAGCCTTACCAGCTCGTCAAGGACCACCGGACCGACTTCGAGGTCGGCAACGCGCAGGGCGTCCTCGACGGCGATCTCGACGGGTTCATCCGCGAGTGGTTGTTAGCGAAAGCTGCTGGAAAGGTTGTGTAAGCCGTTGGTTTCGTTAGACTGCCGGGCTCTACGACCCTGACCGGCGCGGTTCGCCCTCCGCCCTTCCTGAACCCGGTGAAGACGTGAGCTCTCCAGCCCCGACACTCCCCCGCCCAGTCGAACGCGAACAGCCGCCGCAGCCGCCGAGCGCGGGGGCGATGATCGTCTTCGAGAGCGTCACGAAGCAGTACGAGCACGGGGTGCACGCGCTCCAGGACGTGTCGTTCGTGATCGAGAAGGGCGAGTTCGTCTTCGTCGTGGGCGCCTCGGGATCCGGGAAGTCGACGATGGTGCGCCTGCTCCTGAAGGAGCTCGAGCCGACGGCCGGCCGGATCGTCGTCGGCGGCCGCGACCTCGCCCGCCTGAAGCGCTCGAAGATCCCGCTCCTCCGCCGAAACGTCGGCTGCGTCTTCCAGGACTTCAAGCTCCTGCCGAACCGGACGGCGGCCGAGAACGTCGCCTATGCGCTGAAGGTGCAGGGCGAAGGCGGGGCGTCGATCCGCCGCAAGGTGCCGGAGGTGCTGAACCTCGTCGGCCTCGCCAGCCGCATGAACTCCTATCCCGACGAGCTCTCCGGCGGCGAGCAGCAGCGCGTCTCGATCGCGCG
>VAYE01000230.1:0-5909 GCA_005883235.1 Actinomycetota bacterium | reverse complement strand
CTCGCGCGTGACGAGCGGCGCGGAGGGTACGCCTCCGAATGAGGTCGCGGATGATCGTCTCGGAGGCGCTGCGCTCGTTGCGCGCAAGCGCCTCGACGACCCTCGCGGCCACGATGACCGTCCTCATCGGGATGTTCCTGCTCGGGGTGCTGATCGCCCTCGGCACGTGGGTCGTCTCCTGGAGCCACCACGTGAAGAAAGAGGTCATCGTCAAGGTCTACTTCACGCAGGACGCGAGCGCTGCCCAGATCAACGGCGTGGCCGCGAAGCTCGACAAGGATCCGCGCGTCAAGAGCTACACATTCGTCTCGAAAGACGAGGCGCTCGCGCGGATGAAGAAGCGCTTCCCCGACCTCTTCAAGGCCGGGACGCTGCCGTCGAACCCGCTTCCCGCCTCCGAGGAGGTGGAGCCGAAGAAGGCCGAGTATGCGGATGCGATCTACCGAAGCTTCCTCCCGCACCCGCCCGGGGTGGACAACCTCAACTACGGCAAGAAGACGGCCAAGCGGATCCTCCGCGTCGCGCGCGTGATCGAGCTCGTGTTCGTGATCGCGGTGCTCATCCTCCTCGTCGCCGCGACGCTCCTGATCGCCAACACGATCCGGCTCTCCATCTTCTCCAGGCGGCGCGAGATCGAGGTGATGAAGCTCGTCGGCGCCACGAACTGGTTCGTTCGCGGCCCGTTCATGCTGGAGGGGCTGATCACGGGCCTAGTGGGCTCGCTGGCGGCGGTCGTGCTGCTCTTGCTCGGCAAGGAGCTCGTGCTGCCCGCGATCCTAGGCCACATCGACGCGGGCAGCGACGTCAGCGCGATCCCCTTCGTCCTGAACGCGCTCGCGATCCTCGGTGTGGGCCTCGGCCTCGGAGCCGCCGGCTCCGGGATCACGCTCCGCCGCTTCCTCCGCATCTGAGCGGGCCCTGACCGACCCGGGGCTCGTCGTCGTCGAGGTCGCGCGACGCGGCAAGCTCGTCGTCGGCGAACCGTTCTTCGCGCCTGGCGTTCCGCTCGTCCTCGATCGGAAGGGACTCGGCGAGGCCGACGCGGGCGACCTCGTCGTCGTCCGGCCGGGCCGGGGGAGAGCGCGCGTCGAGCGCGTGCTCGGACCCGCGAAGTCGATCGACGCGGCGCTCGAGGGGCTGCTCGTGGAGCGCGGCCTGCGCGGCCCCTTCGAGCCGTACGAGCCGCCGGAGCCGAGCCTCGAGGGCCGCGTCGACCTGCGCGAGGAGCTCTCGTTCACCATCGACCCTGAGACGGCGAAGGACTTCGACGATGCGCTCTCGCTGCGCCGCGAGGAGGACGGGATCCGCGCGTGGGTGCACATCGCGGACGTGTCGCACTTCGTCCCGGCCGGGACGCCGCTCGACCTCGGAGCAGCCGAGCGGGCGAACTCGGTCTACGTGCCGGGGCGGGTGGCGCCGATGCTCCCGCCCGAGCTCGCGGACGACCTCTGCAGCCTGCGACCGCACCAGGACCGGCTCTGCGTGACCGTCGAGCTTCCGCCCGCGCGGGAGCCGCTCTTCTACCGGTCGGCGATCCGAAGCCGCGCCCGGCTTACCTACGCCCAGGCGGAGCGGCGCGACGCCGAGCCGGAGGTCGCGGCGGCGCTCGAGCTCGCCGACGAGCTCGCCCGCGAGCTCCGCCGCCGCCGTTTCGCGCGCGGCGCCCTGCGGATCGAGAGCCGCGAGATCTCCTTCGCCTTCGACGGCCGCGGCGGCGTCGAGCGCGCCTGGCGCGAGGAGGAGCCGAGCGCGCACGCGCTCGTCGAGGAGCTGATGATCCTGGCGAACGAGGCGGTCGCGGGCCTGCTCGCGGGCCGTCGCCGAGAGGCGCTCTTCCGCGTCCACGAACGGCCGGACCCGCAGGCGATCGCGCTTCTCTTCGCGCGCCTCGCCGACCTGGAGGTGCCGACGCCGCCGGTGCCGGAGGATGAGGCGCTCTCCCCTGCGGCGGCGGCCCGCCTGGCGGGAGCCGCGAGCGAGGCGGTGACCGACTACGTCACGCGGTCGAGGCGGGGAAGGGACGCCTTCCCGGCGCTCGTGCTCCGCTCGCTCAAGCAGGCGCGCTACGACCCGCGAAACCTCGGCCACTCCGGCCTCGCGAGCCCGGCCTACTGCCACTTCACGTCGCCGATCCGCCGCTATCCGGATCTCGTCGTCCACCGCGCGCTGTTGCACGAGCTCGGCGCGGCCGACGACCCGGCGCCGGACGACCTCGCCGAGCTCGCCGAGCACACCTCGGCCCGCGAGCGCGAGGCGGCGGAGGTCGAGTACTTCGCGGACGAGCTCTGCCTGGCCTGGCTCCTCGAGGCCGAGCTCTTCGAGCGCGGCTGGGACAGTTCCTACGGGGGCGAGATCGTCGGCGTCATCGGCTCCGGCGACCGTCTGGGCGATCCGATCGAAGTCCGCGTGGACGAGATCCGGAGGAGCGAGGGCAAGGTCGCGCTCACCTTGCCCTAGGAGGGTTTGGCCGAACGATTGGCGGAACGACGGAAGCTCGGCCAGAGCGCGAAAAGCAGGTCATCCCCACGCCGTAGAGGACAGTTCCGATGATCCAGAAGTCACCGATCGCGACGGTCAGGCCGAGAAAGATGGCAGTCGCCAACAAACCGCCAGGTAGGGCGCGCGGAAGCATCGCCTTCACGACGCCTGGTATAGCGGGGCTACGCGGCGAGTAGTACGGCTCGCGCTCGGGCGAGCGCCTGACTGAGCCGGGCGAGGATCACGCCTCCCTACGCTATAAGGCGGGAGCGGGAGCGAGCATCGGCCCGCCCTCTGTCGTAGTCAAGGCCAACAACCGCCTCGGGCTACACTGTGCGTCCTTGTGGCGGAAGAGTCGCGCATCTTCCGCGCGGCCACCTCTGTCCTTTTGGACATGTCCGTTCGGAACGATGACAGCAACGTCGGGGCGGGCGGATAATACCCTCGTGAAGCGCTTGGTCCTCCGACGGAGAGGCGTGCAGCGGCTGGAACTACTGGACGGGCATGTACGTCAACCGCTGGGAGAGCCGAAGCTCCTGTCTCGCCGGATTCGAGAACAACGCGCGCATCCGCGGCGTGCTCGCAGACCTCACCGGCACCTACTGGGTTCACACGAGCGATGTCTCAATGGGCGGCTACCTGCGAGGTATGGACCTCTTCTACAAGGGGACCGACCCGATCTACTTCTACGACTCCCATGCCGGATTCATCACCTAGTCACTGGCTCTTCCTTCGCGGGCGGCTCGTCGCCTGCGCGCTGATCGGGCTCGCACTCGCTGTCGCCCTCGCGGTCTTCCTCGTGCAGCGGTCCGAAAGCTCCAACGGGCTCAGCGAATTCTCGAACCGCGGGCGCCCGGTCGCTCCGTCGGCGCTCGGGAGGTCACGTCTCGGACAGATGCCGACCGCCCACACCCTGCGCCTCCTCGCGATCCGAGGCCAACGCGCGTTCTTCCGGCTCGCAGGCCAAACCGGCGACTGCTTCTCGGTCGGCAAGGTCGGCGCCGCAGGAGCGGTGCCCGGCGTGACCTATTGCCCGAGCCCAGGCACGTTCCCCTCTCCCTCTCTGCCGATCGTCGCGCTTCCACTCATCGACGCCGCGAACGACCAACAGCGCGGAGGAACGTTTGACCCGACAAGCGCCCGGCTGATCCGGCTGGATGGCTTCGCCTCCGACGGCGTTACCGACATCGAATTCCAGATCGAAGGCCACGCCGTTGCGTCCGCCCACGTCAGCGGCAACGTCTTCAGCCTCCCTGTCGCAGGCCGCTCCGCCAACGGCACCCTCGTCGCGAAGAACGCCCAGGGCGAACAGGTCTACCGGCACCCTCTCTAGCTCAGAGCGAGCCAGACCAGATCAGGGCTGGGTAAGACCGCCGGGATTTGGGTAGCCGCCTCAGCCGGTAGCCTGAGAACCCGCATGGTTACGCGCCCTCAGCGTTCCGTCAATCCCTCCTAGCGGACTCCGCGCGGCGACTGTCTCGTAGACAAGGCATGTTCGCCCGCGTCCTCGCTGCGCTGGCGCTCCTGACACTCGCCGGCGCTGCCGGACCGGCCACGTCCTCCGCTGGCTGGTCCAGGCTCGCCGACCCACCGTTCCTGCGCAGCGGAAGCGTCCGCGTCTGGACCGGGCAGGAGCTGCTCGTGTGGGGTGGCTACGAGCCGGACGGCACGTTCCGGGCGGACGGCGCCGCCTACGACGTGGGCCTGCGTCGCTGGCGGGCGCTCCCGCCTGCCCCTCTCCGTGGCCGTGCAGACTCCGGGGGCGTCTGGACGGGTCGTGAGCTCCTCGTCTGGGGAGGATGGGCGGGGCATCGCGCCTTCGCCGACGGGGCCGCGTACGACCCGCTCTCGCACCGATGGCGGCGGCTGCCGCATGCGCCGCTCGGCGCCCGGATCCCGGCCGCCTGGGTCTGGACCGGAGCCGAGCTCGTCGTCTGGGGCGACGCATCCCGTCTTCGCGCTGCGCGGGACGGCGCGGCCTACGACCCGCGGCTCGACCGGTGGCGTCGCCTCCCGCGCGCACCGTTCGCGCTGAACCAGGCGAGCGCGGCCTGGGTCGCGGGCCGCATGGTCGCGTACGGGGCGCTCCTCGATGGCGGCAACCGATCGCGGACGCGCTACGCGCGGGGTGTCGCCTACCTCCCCGACCGGAACCGCTGGCAGGTGCTCGCACCGTTCCGGCTCTCACCTCAGGCATCGACGATCACCGCCGTCGGTGGGAAAGCGGTCGCGTGGGACTACCTCCTCGACGCGGGGCTGTACGACCCCGCCGAGAATCGCTGGACGAAGCTCCCCTCGCTGCCGCTCACAGCCGCCGAGTGCTATCCGACCAGCGTCTCCGTCGTCGGAACAGTGCTCGGCTGGTACTGCGGCACCGGCGCGGCGCTCGACCCCGGGACGCGCAGGTGGGGACGCGTGCCGCCACCGGAGCACGCCCTCGACCTCGAGAACCCGGTCGCCGCCGGGCCGGAAGCGCTCTTCCTCGGCTCGGCCTCGAACGGTCACGGGCCCGAGCTATGGGCCTACAGACCGTAGATCCCTTCCCGGCGAGCATGACACGATCGAGTGGATGGCACGCGTCCTCACGCACGCCGAGCGACCCGAGCTCGCCGACCGGGCCGACTTCAACGTCTGGCCCGCGTACAACACCCACGGCGACGTCCTCAACCGCTACTGGAGCCGGCTCTACGAGGTCTTCCCAGAGTTCCAGTTCGTGCTCTACGACGACGAGGAGGAGGTCGTCCTCGCCGAGGGGCACACGATCCCGTTCGCCTGGGACGGGACCGCCGAGGGTCTTCCGGCCGGTATCGACGGGGTGATCGCCGAAGGTTTCCAGCTCCGAGGGGACGGAGGCGAGGTGACGGCGCTCTCGGCGCTCGCGATCGAGATCCGCCCGTCCGTGCAGGGCGGCGGCCTCAGCCGCTCGATGATCGGGGGCATGGGCGCGATCGCCCGCGAGCACGGCTTTGGCGAGCTCGTCGCGCCGCTCCGGCCGAGCTGGAAGGAGCGCTATCCGCTCGCGCCGATCGAGCGCTACGCGCGCTGGAGTCGTGAAGACGGGCTGCCCTTCGACCCGTGGATCCGGACGCACGTGCGTGTCGGCGGCGAGATCCTCAAGCCCGAGCCGCAGTCGATGCGGATCAGCGGCACGGTGGTCGAGTGGGAGGAGTGGACGGAGATGGCGTTCCCGGAGAGCGGCGAGTACGTCTTCCCCCACGGGCTCGCACCGCTCAGCGTCGACCGCGAGCGCGACCTCGGCCTCTACTTCGAGCCCAACCTCTGGATGCTGCACAGAGTCGAGTAGCGTTGGAACGATGGCGCGAGAGACCGGCATCAAGCTCGTCGCGGAGAACCGCCGCGCGCGGCACGACTACCACCTCACCGACCGCTACGAGGCGGGCCTCGTCCTGTCCGGGACGGAGGTCAAGTCG
>VAYE01000229.1 GCA_005883235.1 Actinomycetota bacterium | reverse complement strand
AGTGGAGATAGACGTCGTCGAGCGACGGACGGTGCGTCGTCACCGACGCGACCCGGACGCCGCGTGCCTCGAGCGCGGAGAGGATCGCGGGCACGGCCTGGGCGCCGTTCGGGACGCGGGTGCGGAGAAGCCGGCCCTCGAGCGAGGTCTCGGCAGCACCGTCCAGCGCGGACACGATCGCCGCAGCATCCTCGCCTCGGCCGTCCGCGAGCTCCACGGTCACGGCCTCGCCGTGCAGCCCTCGCTTCAGCTCCTCCGGCGTGCCCTGGACGACGATCTCACCGCGGCTCACGATCGCGACACGCTCGGCGAGCCGGTCGGCCTCCTCGAGGTAGTGCGTCGTCAGGAGGATCGTCAGGCGCTCCTGCTCCGCGAGCCTCTCCACCTCGACCCACATCGCGGCGCGCGCCTCGGGGTCGAGGCCGGTCGTCGGCTCGTCGAGGAAGAGCACGCTCGGCCGGTGGACGAGCCCGAGCGCGATGTCGAGCCGCCGCTTCATGCCGCCGGAGTAACCGCGGACGACCCGGTCGGCGGCGTCCGCGATCCCGACCAGGTCGAGCAGCTCGTCGACGCGGCGACGAAGCTCGTCGCGCGGGACGCTCTGGATCCGGCCCTGGAGGAGGAGGTTCTCGCGACCCGTCGCCTCCCGGTCGACGCCCGACTCCTGCGGCACGTAGCCGATCGATCGACGGACGCGGTTCGGCTCGCGCACGACGTCGCGGCCCGCGACGAACGCGTGTCCAGCGTCCGGTCGCGTCAGTGTCGTGAGGACGCGAACGGTCGTCGACTTGCCGGCGCCGTTCGGCCCGAGCAGGCCGAACACCTCGCTCTCGTGCACGGAGAAGGTGACTCCCGCGAGCGCCTGCACCTTGCCGTACCGCTTCTCGAGCCCTTCCGCGACGATCGCGTCCACTCGGATCGAGTCTAGTTAGAGTCCGCCGCCGTGGACCTGTACGAGTACCAGGGCAAGGAGGTCTTCAGCCGCTACGGCATCCCCGTGTCGGAAGGGCGGCTCGCGACGACGCCGGAGGAGGCGCGCGCCGCCGCCGAGGAGCTCGGCGGTCAGGTCGTCGTCAAGGCTCAGGTCCTCACCGGCGGGCGCGGCAAGGCCGGCGGCGTCAAGCTCGCCGAAGGGCCCGAGGAGGCGGAGGCTCGCGCGCGCGAGATCCTGGGTCTCGACATCCGCGGCCACGTCGTCCGGAAGGTCTGGATCGAGCAGGCCTCGGAGATCGCCAAGGAGTACTACCTCTCGGTGACCTTCGACCGGGGGGCCAAGAAGCCGCTCCTGATGCTCACGAAGGAGGGCGGGGTCGAGATCGAGCAGGTCGCCGCCGACAACCCCGACGCCCTCGCGCGGCTGCACGTCGACCCGCTTGCCGGCTTCCACCAGTTCGTCGCGAGGCGGCTGATCTACGCGGCCGGGATCGACGAGGCGAACGAGCAGCGCCAGATTCTGCCGATCGTGGCGCAGCTGTACGCGGCCTTCGTCGGGGCGGACGCGATGCTCTGCGAGATCAACCCGCTCATCGTCACGCCTGGAGGCGAGGTGCGGGCGCTCGACGCGAAGGTCACGGTCGACGACAACGCGCTCTACAAGCACCCGGACATCGCCGAGATGCAGGACCTCGAGGCGGTGCCGCCCGTGGAGCGCGCCGCGCGCGCCAAGGGCGTCACCTACGTGAAGCTCGACGGCGAGGTCGGGATCCTCGGAAACGGGGCCGGTCTCGTCATGTCGACGCTGGACGTCGTCGCGCTCGCCGGAGGCCGGCCGGCCAACTTCTGCGACCTCGGCGGCGGCGGGCAGGCGCAGGGGGTCGTCGACGCGCTCGAGGTGATCACGGCCGACCCGCAGGTGCGCTCGATCCTCTTCAACATCTTCGGCGGGATCACCCGCTGCGACGAGGTGGCGCGCGGGATCCTGCAGGCGCTCGGCCAGATGTCGATCTCGCACCCGATCGTCGTCCGGCTCGACGGGACGAACGCCGAGGAGGGCCGGCAGATCCTGGCTGAGGCGGCGCCGACGAACCTCCACGTCGAGCCCACGATGCTCGACGCGGCGCGGCGTGCGGTGGAGCTCGCGGCGTGACCGAGGACCTTTGGTCGGAGCGAGCGGAGGCATTCCGCGAGAGCGCGGTGCACCGCAGCGGTAAAGACCTCGACCTGCTCGTCGAGTGGTGCGAGCCGCGACCCGGGGTCACCGCCCTCGACGTGGCGACCGGTGGCGGACATGTCGCGCGCCGCCTCCGGGAGGCCGGTTGCTCCGTCGTCACCGTCGACCCCGCGCCGGGCATGAGGCCCGACGTGCTCGCGCGGGCGGAGGACATGCCGTTCGCAGACGGCAGCTTCGACGTCGTCGCCTGCCGGATCGCCGCCCATCACTTCGAAGACGTTCCTGCCTCGTCGCGCGAGATGGCGCGCATCGCCGGTGACCGCGTCGTGATCGAAGATCTCCTCTACGAGGACGAGGAGTTCGAGGAGGCGCACCGGATTCGCGATCCGAGCCATGTGCGGTCGTTGTCCGAGCAGGAGTGGCGATCGTTGCTCGGGGACGCCGGCCTTCGCGTGGATGCCGTCGAGGTCTTCGACGACCGGAGGCTGGAGCTCGAACCGTGGCTCGAACGCGTCGGCTGTCGCGGCGAGGAGGCCGAGCGCGTTCGCGAGCTGCTCTCGGACCGGACAGACGCCGAGGGCCGTGTCCCGATGCGGACGATCGTGATCAGAGGGAGGACGCAGTAGTGGCGGTCATCGTCGACCGGGACACGAAGCTCGTCGTCCAGGGTCTGACCGGGCGGGAGGGCTCGTTCCACGCGCTCCGCAACCGCGAATACGGCACGCAGGTCGTGGCCGGCGTGACGCCGGGGAAGGGCGGCCAGGACGTCGACGGCGTCCCCGTCTTCGACACCGTCGCCGACGCCGTCGCCGGGACCGGCGCGAACACGACGATGGTCTTCGTCCCCGCGCGGTTCGCCACCGACGCGATCTACGAGGCGGTCGACGCAGGCGTCGGCACCGTGATCTGCATCGCCGAAGGCCTGCCGGCGCACGAGATGCTCGGCGTCTACAACTACATCCGCATACGCGGGATCACGATGCTGGGGCCGAACTGCCCGGGCGCGCTCTCGCCGGGCCAGGCGAACGTCGGGATCATCCCGGCCGAGATCTTCCGCGAGGGCGGCGTCGGCCTCGTCAGCCGCTCCGGCACGCTCACGTACCAGATCGGGCACGAGCTGACGCAGCTCGGGCTCGGCAACTCGACGATCGCCGGCATCGGCGGCGACCCCGTCGTCGGGTCATCGTTCATCGACGTCCTCGGGCGCTTCGAGGACGACGAGGAGACCGAGCTCGTCGTCATGGTCGGCGAGATCGGCGGCGACGAGGAGGAGAAGGCGGCGCAGTTCATCGAGGCCGAGATGACCAAGCCCGTGCTCGCGTACATCGCCGGCTTCACGGCGCCTCCCGGGAAGACGATGGGTCACGCCGGCGCGATCATCTCGGGCTCGTCCGGGACGGCCC
>VAYE01000228.1 GCA_005883235.1 Actinomycetota bacterium | reverse complement strand
CGAGAGCGATCTCATAGAGCAGGCGAAGCGACGCGTCGAGCAGCCGAGGGCGTTCAGCCTCGCCACCAACGGGCGCCCGGGCGGCCGGTCGACGTACGGGCCTCTGCCTCGGCGCGCTGTCGTGGCTGATCCAAGATGGCCACCTCGACGGCACCGACCTCTCGGGGCTCGACGTCGCGATCGCCTCGCGCTACAGCAACGACGAGCCCGGCTCGCCCTGGAGCATCGTCCTCTACCTCGACGAGCGAGGCGATCGCGAGCAGCTGGCCGCGCTCGAGCGGATCTTCCTCGGGCAGGTCGCGGGGACGCAGATCGACCACTTCCCGTGGGCGTGGAAGCAGAGCATCGTTCTCGCCGTCCGGCCGGACCGAATCGAGGTCGACCACACCCCGCGGCGGCAATGGTTCCGCGTGCGCGACGCGCTCAGCGTCCGCATCCGCGGCCCGGTCGACGATGCGGCAACCGTCACCTGCGTCGTCCCCGGGCACGAGCAGGCAGGCGAGGAGCTCGTCGCCGAGCACATGCAGGTCGACGACGCGTCGCTGCGGTTCGAGTATCAGGGGAACTGCGGCTACGCGTCGGGCTTTGACTACCGCGGCTAGCCGCGGTGGACCACCTCGGCGTCGGGCTCCGACGCCGGGTCACCCTCGGGCAGCACGTCGTGCGACCAGTCCGCGCGCTTCCACTGCGGCACCGGCGTCCGGCACTCCGACTTGGGCACGAAGCGCGACCGCTGCACGAGCCGGTACTCGTGGATGTAGCGCGGGCAGTTCGGGAAGACCTCGGTCGCGCGCACGCGGACGACGAACTGCGCCTCCGGGTACTCCGCGAGGAGCTCGTCGCCCTCGTCGATCGACGCGACGCCGTTCAGCCGTAGCCGCTTGCGCCCTTCGAAGTCGATGAAGAGGAGGCCGACGTGCGGGTTCACGAGCGCGTTCCCGAACGTCAGGTACATGCCGTTGCCGTCGTAGCCGGGGAAGGCGATCGTCCGCTCGTCGAGCACGCGGACGAAGCCGGGGTCGCCGCCCTTGTACGAGCACTGCGGACGTCCGTCCTCGTCGGCCGTGGCTATGAAGAACATGTCCCGCGCCTCGATGAAGGCGCGGTCGTCGTCGTCGATCGTGTCCCGGACGAGTCGCTCGTCGATCCGGTCAGCGAGACGACGGGTGTCGAACCGGTCCTGGAGCCGCCGGCTTCCCTCGTGATAGAGCGCCATCGCGCTTCGATGATCGCACGCGGGCGGCTTGGTCGTAGTACAGGAGGGCGCTGCCGAGGAAGAGGAGCGGCGAGATGACGAGGCTCGCGAGGAAACCCGCCACCGCGATCGCCGCCTCGCCCGCTCCGCGCAGGACGAAGAAGAGGACGCCCTGGCAGAGGAAGACGACGATCACGAGCGTCGCCAGAGAGCCGAGCGCGTGGACGTAGTCGGCCCGCGCGAGCTCGATCCCTCGGCGGAAGGCGAAGCGGAAGCCGCGCTCCTCGAGCAGCACCGCGGGCACCGCGAAGCCGAGGAGGGCGAGCCAGGCGATCGCCGGGAGGACGAATGCCGTCGCGAGCACCGGGGCCGGCGCGAAGACGAGGACGCCGGTCGCGAAGGCGAGCGGGAGCGAGCCCGGCCGGCGGCCGGCGACGAGGGCGCAGGCGGCGACGTACGAGGCGGTGACGAGAAGCGCTCCTGCCGTGACGACGAGCAGGAGCGCTTCGATTCGGTTCAGCGGGGCGACCGCGACGGTGAGGATCGCGGGCGGGATTCCGAGCGCGAGCGAGGGCCAGAAGCGGCTGCCGTAGAAGCGGACCGCCTCCGCGACGAGCTGCCCCACCGTCCGCGTCTCGGGCGGGAGCGGCGGCGGCAGCTCGCGGCGCGAACGGCGACCACGCTGCGCCGTCTCGGTCATGGCCGCACGCTACCCGACCCTAGTGGCCGCGCGAGACGTGGCCGTGACGGCCGCCTCAGGCGGCCGCGGCGGCCTCCGCGACGGCGGCTCGCTCGAACGCGAGCTCGCCGTCGCGAGCGTCCACGAGGATCGTGTCGCCCTCGCCGAAGCGGCCTTCCAGCAGCGCCGACGCGAGCGGGTTCTCGACGAGCCGCTGCAGCGCCCGCTTGAGCGGACGCGCCCCGTATGCCGGGTCCCAGCCCGCCTCGGCCAGCAGCTCCTTCGCGGCCGGTGTCAGCTCGACGTCGATGCGCCGCTCCGCCAACCGAGCCCGCAGCCGGGCGAGCTGGAGCTCGACGATCTCCGCGAGCTGCTCGCGCGTGAGCTGCTCGAAGACGACGACCTCGTCGATCCGGTTCAGGAACTCGGGCCGGAAGCGCTCGCGCATCTCGTCCATCGAGCGCACGTTCGAGGTCATGATCAGCACGGTGTTGCGAAAGTCGACCGTGCGGCCCTGTCCGTCGGTGAGCCGTCCGTCGTCGAGCAGCTGGAGCAGGACGTTGAAGACGTCGTGGTGGGCCTTCTCGATCTCGTCCAGCAGGACGACCGAGTAGGGCCGCCGCCGCACCGCCTCCGTGAGCTGGCCACCCTCGTCGTAGCCGACGTAGCCAGGCGGCGCGCCGATCAGGCGCGAGACGGTGTGCTTCTCCATGTACTCGGACATGTCGAGCCTGACCATGGCCCGCTCGTCGTCGAACATGAACTCCGCGAGCGCCCGCGCGAGCTCCGTCTTGCCGACACCCGTCGGCCCGAGGAAGACGAACGAGCCGATCGGGCGGTTCGGGTCCTGGAGGCCCGACCGGGCACGGCGCAACGCGTTGGCTACGGCCTCGACGGCCTCGTCCTGACCCACGACCCGCTCGTGCAGCCGCTCCTCCATGTGGATGAGCTTCTCGGTCTCGCCTTCCAACAGCCGATCGACGGGAATCCCGGTCCAGCGGGCGACCACGGCGGCGACGTCG
>VAYE01000227.1 GCA_005883235.1 Actinomycetota bacterium | reverse complement strand
CGTCGAGCTCGACGGGCGACGAGTCGATCTCCATCCGCAGCCGCGACGCGGACTCGTCGACGAGGTCGATCGCCTTGTCGGGCAGGAACCGGTCGGCGATGTACCGGTCCGAGAGCACCGCCGCCGCGACGAGCGCTGCGTCGCGGATGCGCACGCCGTGGTGCGCCTCGTAGCGCTCCTTCAGCCCGCGCAGGATCGCGATCGTGTCCACGACGGACGGCTGGCCGACGAACGGCCGCGCCGGCGCCCACGATCGTGTGCAGCTCGTCGATGAAGAGGACGATGTCGCCCTCGGCGCGCTTGATCTCCTCGAGCACCGCCTTCAGGCGCTCCTCGAACTCGCCGCGGTACTTCGAGCCCGCGAGGAGCGCGCCGATGTCGAGCGCCCAGACGCGCTTGCCCTTGAGTCCCTCGGGGACGTCGCCGGCGACGATCCGCTGTGCGAGGCCTTCGGCGATCGCCGTCTTCCCCACGCCCGGATCGCCGATCAGCACCGGGTTGTTCTTCGTGCGCCTGGAGAGCACCTGGATGACGCGGCGAATCTCCTCGTCGCGGCCGATGACCGGGTCGAGCTTGCCGCTCTCGGCCGCCGCGGTCAGGTCACGGCCGAACTTCTCCAGCGCCTGGTAGGTGCCCTCGGGATCCTGCGAGGTGACACGCCGGCCACCGCGGACCTCCTTGATCTTCGCGAGCAGCTGATCGCGGGGGACGGCGTCGAGCGCGAGCAACAGGTGCTCAGAGGCGACGTAGTCGTCCTCCATCCGCCGCGCCTCGTCCGCGGCGCGGTCGAGCGCTCGGTCGAGCGCCGCCGACACGCGCGGCTGCTGCGTCGCGCCCTCGATGCGCGGCCGCTGCGCGAGCGTCGCGTCGGCCTGCGCGCGGAGCGAGCCGGCGTCGGGGACGAGCTGGCGCGCAAGCTCCTGGTCGAGCAGCGCGGCGAGCAGGTGCTCGGGGTAGACCTCGGGATTGCCGTCGCGGCGCGCCCGCTCGAGCGCCGCCGCAACCGCCTCCTGAGACTTGATCGTCAGCTTGTTGAAGTCCATCTATCTCCTTGTTGGTACCGGCAATCTCGTTGTCTGATCGGTGTAGAGGACGAGGTCGCGGCGGTACTGCCTGTGCACCGCGGCGACCTCCTCCCGAAGCCTTCGCTCCATCGCGGTGAGGCGCCGGCGCAGCCGCTCGACCTCGTCGCGGAGCGCGAGCACGGCCTCGACGCCCGCGAGGTTGAGCCCGAGCTCGGTCGTGAGCCCCTGGACCAGCCGCAGCCGCTCGAGGTCGCGCTCCGAGTAGAGCCGCGTGTTCCCCGGCGTCCGCTGCGGCCGCACGAGCCGCTTCTGCTCGTAGATCCGAAGCGTCTGGGGGTGCATGCCGACGAGCTCGGCGGCGACCGAGATCATGTAGCGAGGACGATCCCGGCCGTCCATCAAGCCCTCCTTCGGCGGTCACGAAGGTTTTTAATTTCCTCAAGGGCCAGGAAGAGGACAGCTCCGCCGACCACGTTCACCCACCGGAAGCTGTCGAAGGCGGCCACGATCGCCGCGAAGACGAATCCACCGCCAACTGCCCATGCTGCTCCGCGCAGCCACCTCATGAGAACAGCCTCTCCCGCGGGTTGCCGCGCTCCACCTTCTGGAGCTCCTCGATCGCCTCGCGCTCGCGCTTCGTCAGCTTCTTCGGCACGGAGATGCGGACGCGGGCGAGGACGTCGCCGCGGCCGGAGCCGCCGAGCTTCGGCGCGCCGCGGCCACGGATGCGGAGCAGCTTGCCGTCCTCGGAGCCGGCGGGCACCTTCAGCGAGACCGGCCCCTCCGGGGTCGGCACCTCGACCTTCGCGCCGAGGGCTGCCTCGTCGTAGCTGACGGGGACGTTCACGACGAGGTCGGCGCCGCGGCGCTCGTACAGCGGCGACTCGGCGACGCGCGTCACGACCTCGAGGTCGCCCGAGGGCCCCCCGTTCATGCCCGGCTCGCCCTTGCCCTTGAGCCGGATCCGCGTCCCGTCCTTGACCCCGGCGGGCACGCGAACCGTGTACCGCTTCGTGCGCCGCTCGCGACCCATGCCGTGGCACTTCGGACACGGCTTCTCGATCACCGTCCCGTTGCCGCGGCAGCGCGGGCACGGCTGGGAGAGCGCGAAGAGGCCCTGGCTCTCGGCCTTCACCCCGCGGCCGTTGCACTCGGGACAGATGATCGGCGCCGTCCCCGGCTGCGCGCCCGAGCCGCCGCACTCGCGGCAGGGGGCGTCGACCTCGACCGGGATCTTCGTCTCGAGGCCCTGGAGCGAGTCCTCGAACGAGAGGTTGACGACCGCCTCGATGTCGGCGCCGCGCATTCCGCGCCGCTCGGTACGCGCGCCGCGCCGGCCGCCGAAGAGCCCGCCGAAGAGATCCCCGAGGTCGCCGATGTCGAAGTTCCCGCCGAAGTTGAAGTTGGCGCCGCCGAACCCGCCCGGCGCGCCGTTCGCGCCGAAGGTGTCGTACTGCTTCCGCTTCTCCGCGTCGGAGAGCAGGTCGTACGCGGACTGGACGTCCTTGAAGCGCTCCTCCGCCGCCGCGTCGCCGGGATTTCGGTCCGGGTGGTACTGGCGGGCGAGCTTCCGATAGGCCTTCTTGACGTCGTCCGCGGAGGCGTTCTTCGCGACGCCGAGGGTCTCGTACGGGTTCGTCACGCCGCCTCCTCCGGAGGCCCGGGCAGCGGCGCCGACACGACGACCCGCGCCGGCCGCAGCACCCGGTCCCCGAGCCGGTAGCCCTTCTGGATCACCTCGAGGACCGAGCCCTCCTCGAGCTCGGACGGCTGCGTCAGGAGCGCCTCGTGCACGTGCGGGTCGAACTTGCCGTCGGTCTCGATCTCGGCGAGACCTTCCCGCTCGAGCAACGAGGCGAGCGAGCGATGGACGAGCCGGACGCCTTCCTCGAGCTGCGCCTCCTGGTGCTCTTCCGCGGCGTCGAGTGCACGGCCGAGGTCGTCGAGGACGGGCAAGAGCTCCTTCACGAGCCGCTCGTTCGCGCGCACGATCACCTCGCCCTGCTCCCGCGCGGCCCGCTTGCGGAAGTTGTCGAACTCCGCCGCGAGCCGCTGGAGCCGGTCGAAGAGCTCGTCGCGCTCGGCCTGGAGGGCGCCGAGCTCGTCGTGCTCGGCGCCCTCGTCCGGCTGCGTCTCTTCCTGCTGCGTGATCGGCTCGTCGGTCACGGCTTCGCCGCGCCCTCCTCCTCGTCGATCACTTCGTAGTCGGCCTCCTCGACGACCTCGTCGTCGCTCGAAGGCCCGCCGTTCCCGCCGCCCGCAGCGCTCTGCTGCTGCTGCTGCTGTGACGCGGTGGCGTACACGGCCTCGGCGAGCTTGTGCGAGGCCTCCTGGAGCGCCTCGGTCTTCGCGCGGATCTCCGCGACGTCCGAGCCGTCGAGGACCTGCCGGAGCTCCATGATCCGCCCCTCGATGGTGGAGGCGTCGGCCTCCGGAAGCGAGTCGCGGTGCTCCTTCAGGCTGCGCTCGGTCTGGTACGCGAGCGTCTCGGCGTGGTTCTTCGCGTCGGCGAGCTCGCGCAGCCGATGGGCCTCGTCCGCGTGCGTCTCCGCATCGCGGATCATCTGCTGGACCTCGTCTTCCTCGAGGCCCGAGCCGCCCTCGATCCGGATCTGCTGCTGGTTGCCGGTGCCGAGGTCCTTCGCCGAGACGTTGATGATCCCGTTCGCGTCGATGTCGAAC
>VAYE01000226.1:5855-8835 GCA_005883235.1 Actinomycetota bacterium | reverse complement strand
CGACGAGCCCACCCCGCGGGCGCAGCACGCGCGTGATCTCGCTCACGACCCGGTCGGAGGCGAACCAGTGGAACGCCTCGGCGACGAAGACACAGTCGACGGCGTCGTCGGGGAGCGGGACGGCCTCGGCCGAGCCCGCGAGCGCCTCTCCGCCGGGCACGACCTCCGCGAGCACCGCCCGCATCGCGTCGTCCGGCTCCACCGCGACGACGCGGCGGAAGCGCTGGACGAGCAGCCGCGTCAGCTTGCCGGTGCCGGCCGCGAGGTCGAGCACCTCGGAGTCGGCGGCAAGGCCGAGCTCGGCCGCGATCTCGTCGAGGAGCTCCGCGGGCCATCCCGGCCGGCCGAGCTCGTAGTCCTGCGCCGCGCGCCCGAACGCGTCGGGCGGCGCGCTACGCAACGCCCTCGGGCAAGAAAGCGCGGTTCTCCTTCAGCATCTGGCGCGCGATCACGAGCCGCTGGATCTGGTTCGTGCCCTCGTAGATCTGCGTGATCTTCGCGTCGCGCATCATGCGCTCCACCGGGTACTCCTGGATGTACCCGTAGCCGCCGAGCACCTGCACCGCGTCCGTCGTGACCTCCATCGCCACGTCCGTGCAGTACAGCTTCGCCATCGCGGAGATCTTCGTCAGCTCCGGCCCGTCCGCCCCCTCGTCGATGAGCCGGCCGCACTTGTAGAGCAGGCCGCGCGCCGCCTCGCACTTCGTCTCCATGTCGGCGAGCGTTGCGGCGACGAGCTGGTGCTCGGCGATCGGCGTGCCCATGGTCTCGCGATTCTTCGCGTACTCGAGCGCGTAGTCCGTCGCGCCCTGGGCCAGCCCGAGCCCCTGCGCCCCGATTCCGGGCCGCGAGCGGTCGAGGACGCGCATCGCGACCTTGAAGCCTTCTCCTTCCTCGCCGACCAGGTTGGCTTCCGGGATGCGGCAGTCGTTGAAGAAGACCTCTCCGGTCGTCGAGCCCTTGATGCCCATCTTCGGCTCGATCCGCCCCACCTCGAAGCCCGACGCGCTCGCCTCGACGACGAACGCAGAGATCCCCGAGTGGCCCTTGCTCGGGTCGGTCTTCGCGAAGACCGTGTAGAGCTCCGCGACGCCCGCGTTCGTGATGAAGCGCTTCGAGCCGTTGAGGACGTACTCCTCGCCGTCGAGCCGCGCCTCGGTGCGCATCGCGGCCGAGTCGGAGCCGGATCCGGGCTCCGTGAGCGCGTAGGCCGCGAGCCACTCTCCGCTCGCGAGCCGCGGGAGCCAGCGCTCCTTCTGCTCGTTCGTCCCGGCCAGCTTGATCGCGAGCGAGCCGAGCTCCTGCACGGCGAGGATCAGACCGCTCGTCGCGCAGACCTTCGAGACCTCCTCGATCGCCACGAGCGCCATGAGCGCGCTGGCACCGTGCCCTCCGTACTGCTCGTCGTAGAGGATCCCGAAGAGCTCGTGCTCACGGAAGAGCTCGACGACGTCCCAGGGGAACTCGGCCGTCTTGTCGATCTCCGCGGCACGGGGCGCGATCCGCTCGCGCGAGAGCGTACGCACGAGCTCGCGGATCTCGCGCTGCTCGTCGGTGAGCGGGTCGACAGGCACGGGCCCGAGTGTAGTCGGGCTAGGAGGAGTGCTCGCGCCCGCACCCACGCAAACCGGCGTGAGCTAGCCGTCGCCGGAGTAGTCGAAGACCGACGCGTAGCCGCACGTGCGCCGGTACTCGAACCGGAGCGGGCCGTCGTCGACTTTCAGGTGCTCCGCGATCAGCTCCTCGCCCTGCTGCTCGTGGCCCGGGATGACGCAGGTCACCGTTGCCTCGTCCTCGACCGGCTCTGCGTCCCGTCGAGCCGGCCGAGGAAGATCCCCGGGCAGATCGCGTCGCAGTTGCAGGACTCGGCGTAGGTCCCGGCGACGCGCCAGGCCGGCTCAGCCGTGGCCCATCCCCATGCCCGGCCGGGAGTGCGGCGGCGTCAGCCCAGGCACGGTCGAGGGCGCCGACGCGACCCAGATCCCCGCCGCGACGAAGACGACCGCGAGCACAGGCGCGAGGCGCTCCCCCAGCGGCAGCAGCTTCTGCGCGAAGATCAGGACGGCGATCGCCGCCATCCACGTGAGGCTCATCACGCCGAGCGCGAACAGCGCCAGCATCAGCCCCCAGCAGCAGCCGACGCAGTAGAGCCCGTGCTCGACGCCCATGCGGAGCGCGCCGCCGGGCCCGTTCCGCCAGCCGTGGAGCACGAAGTGCAGCGGCCCCCGGCAGTGACGGAGGCAGACCTGCTTGAGCGGCGTCAGCTCGTAGAGCCCGGCCAAGCCGAGCGCCCCGCCGGCGACGTAGCGTCCCCCGCGGTGCCAGGCAAGGAAGCCCGGCGCCGCTTCCTTGGCGGCGCGATAGACACCGTACGCGGCGAGCCCGTAGACCGTCCACGCGATCAGGTATCCGGCGACGAAGACCCAGGTCGGCACGAACCCGGCCTGCCCCCGGCGCGCCCGCTCGCGGCTGATGCGCGCGAACGTGAGCACCATCGGCGCAGCCGACGGCAGCATCATCGCCGCCATCATCGTCACCCACACACCGACGTACCAGCCGAGCCCGCCCAGGTCGGTGCCCGGCCCCGCGTCCATGCCGCGCATCCGCTGGTAGGTGACGATCCAGGCGACGAGCGCGGCCGCGAGCAGAGCCGCGGCAGCCGTGACCTGACGAGGGAGCGCCACGGGTTAGGTGCTTCCGACCACCGTGGGCGTGTAGCCCTCCTGGAACTTGTTGCCGTGTCGCACGTGGGCCATCGAGCTGTGGGAGTTCTCGAGCGTGTACTCGATGTCGCCCTTCGCCACGAGCTTCGTCGACACCGCCGTCTCGGCCTCCTCGTCCTCGCCGGTGTACTCGAAGCCGCCGGGAATCCTCTCCACGACCCGATACGGGTCGGGCGGGTCGATCCCGCGCATCGTGTCGACCTCGGACTCGAGGACGTCGCCGGCCTTGACGCGGCCCGTGCGCGAGTCGAGGTCGT
>VAYE01000226.1:0-5836 GCA_005883235.1 Actinomycetota bacterium | reverse complement strand
CTGCCGTTCCCTTCGTGCATCGCTCCCGGCCACTGGACGACGGCGCCCCAGCAGAGGCCTGAAAGATCGACGTCGCCGAAGTTCCCCTTGTCGACCCGCATCGCCAGCGCACCCTCGCAGTGGTCGTGCGTCGGGAACTGGTTGAAGTCGCAAGGGCAGCCCGGGTCGCAGTTGCAGTTCTTGAACCACGGGCCCTCCATGTACCAATCGGTTGCCATAGTCAGCTCCTCTCGTCAGTCGGACCAGGAGAACGGCGCGGCATGCGCGTTCTTCCCCTCGCTCGAGAAGTCGAGGCCGAACGCGTTCACGCGTGACTTCGTGGCGCGCCCGACGGTGAGGGTCGTGTTCGCGGGATGGGTGATCCCGACGAGCTTCGTCGGCTCCGACATGCCTTCCGGGACGATGTCCTCGGTCTCGAGCTCGACGAGGTCGCCGATCTTGACGCGGCTCTTGACGCCACCGTTCGAGTACTCGATCGGCGCCGTCTCCATGCCGAGCTGCTCGCCGATCAGCGGCGCGAAGTTCGCCATCGGGCCGCCCTTCTGCCCGGAGAAGACCGCGCCCAGGGCCTCGGCTTGCTCCTGCGAGGCGTTCGCGTCCATGAAGACGCCCACGCGCCAGTTGCCCTCGATCATCATCCCGGGCGTGTCGGCGAGCAGCGCGAGGCTGAGCCCGCTCACGTCCAGGCCGTCGATCTCGCCGTCGTCGACGTGGAAGACGAGTACGACGCGACACCGCTCCTGATCGGCGGGAAGCAGGAAGCTGCTCGCGCCGCACGGACACAGGACGTCGCAGTTGCAGTTCTCGAAATAGGTGCCTCGAAGGCGCCAGGCCATCGTCCCTCCCTCGTCGAAGACCCCGTGCAGGCGATTCTCTGGCGCTTCGCGGCGCTCGTCAACCGGTTAGCGGTCGTGGAAGACGGCTTCGACGGTGTTCCCGTCGGGGTCGAGCGCTCGATCTTCGAGCTCGGCGGCGAGCCGGAACCCCGCCACCGGCGCGAAGACGAGGTCGTAGAAGCGCTTCGACGCCTCGAGGTCGGAGACCCGGACCGTCACGTGGTCGAACACGTCTAGATTCTTCCATCGTGATCCTCGAGAACGGCGTCGTCCGGACGATGGAGCCGAGCCTGCCGGTCGCGCGGGCGCTCGCGATCGCCGGAGAGCTCGTCGCGGGCGGGGTGGGCACGCACGAGGTGGCGCTCCCGAGCCCGGAGCGCGTCGACCTCGGCGGGCGCTGCGTCCTCCCTGGTTTCAACGACGCCCACGTCCACTTCCCGTGGAGCGGCGAGTGGAACCCGCCCGTCGAGCCGACGAAAGAGGCGCTCGACCGCGTCACCGGCGACACGCCGGCCGCGCTGATGGCCAAGGACTACCACTCGCTCTGGCTCAACTCGGCCGGGCTCGCGCGCGCGAACGGGCAGCTGCAGGTTCCTGGTGGCGTGGTCGAGGTCGACGAGCGCGGAGAGCCGACGGGTGTCCTGCGGGAGAAGTGCGCGTGGCACTTCCGCGACTCCTTCGCCGCGCCGTCGGACGAGGAGTCGGTGGACGCGATGCGGGAGGGCCTGCGAGTGGCGGTGTCCCGAGGGGTCACGGCCGTCCACGACAAGGACGGCTGGCGCGGCGCGCTCCGCTTCTGGCAGCGGCTCGCCGGCGAGGGGGCACTTACGCTTCGCGTCTGGCAGTCGGTGCCGCACGAGCAGGTCTCGGAGCTCGCCGCGCTCGGCCTGCGCAGCGGCTTCGGCGACCCGATGCTTCGGATCGGCTACCTGAAGGCGTTCATGGACGGCACGCTCGGCTCCCAGACCGCGCGGATGCTCGACGGCTCCGGGGTCGAGATCACCGGCCGCGAGGCGCTGGAGGACGTGGTGCGTCGCGGCGCCGCCGCGGGCTTCCCGGTAGCGGTGCACGCGATCGGCGACCTGGCGAACCGCGAGGCCCTCGACGCCTTCGAGGCGACGCAGGAGGTTTGGGCCCCGATCGGCCTGCGTCCGCGCATCGAGCACGCCCAGCTCCTGACGCCCGAGGATCTGCCCCGGTTCGCACGGCTCGGCGTCGCCGCCTCGGTCCAGTTCAGCCATGCGCCGTCCGACCGCGACCTCGCCGACCGCTTCTGGGCCGGGAAGACGGACGGCGCGTACGCGTACCGGTCGCTGCTCGAGTCGGGCGCGGTGGTCGCGAACGGCTCCGACGCGCCGATCGAGGAGCTCGACCCGTGGGCCGGCGTGTGCGCCGGCGTCCTGCGGACGATCGACGAGCGGCCGGCCTGGCACTCCGAGCAGACGGTGACGCTCGAGCAGGCGCTCGAGGCGACCACTGTCGCGCCGGCCTGGCTGGCGGGCGACGAGCGCCGCCGCGGCAAGCTCGTCCCCGGCTTCCTGGCCGACCTGGTCGTCCTCGACCGTGACCCGTTCGAGTGCGAGGCGAAAGAGCTGCGGGAGGTGCAGGTTGTCGCGACGATGGTCGGCGGCCGCTGGGTGTACAACCCGCCCCCCTGGGACTAGGCCGCCGCGGCCAGGTCCCGGTGTCAGACCAGCGTGACGAAACCGTCACGTGGCGCGCGGGGCGGGCTACCGGTGAGCGATCGCGCGACCTGTCCCGGTGTCAGACACCGTGACAAAAGGCGCGCTTGACCGGCCGCTTCCAATCCGAAAGCATCGCGCGGGGCGAAGAGGCGAGCGAGGAGGCGTGATGGAGTCTGCACGAGTTCCGGCCCGGACCTTCGACCACCTGCGCGAGCAATCGATCGGCCTGCCGCAGGTCCTCTTCCAGTCGGTCACGCACATGGCGCCCGGCGCCGCGATCGCGTTCTCGATCCTGATCTCGATCCAGTTCGCGGGGCCCGCGCTGCCGCTCTCCGTCCTGCTGGCGCTCGTCGGTTGCACGTGCGTCGCGGTGTCGATCGGCCAGCTGGCGAAGGAGATGCCGTCGGCGGGCGGCCTCTACACGTACGTCGCCCGCGCGCTCGGGCCGCAGGCCGGGTTCATGGTCGGCTGGGCGTATCTGCTCTTCCAGCCGCTCGTCGCGCCCCTCCTCTTCCTGATCTTCGCGTGGACGACGAAGGACGTCGTCGCCAGCAACCACCACGGGCTGCACTGGCATTACTCGGGCCAGTGGTGGATCTGGATCCTGCTCGCGGCAGGCATCGTCTTCTTCCTCACGTATCGCGACATCCGCCTGTCGACGCAGGCGGGCGTCCTGCTCGGAGTCTTCGAGATCGCCGTCTTCGTCGCGCTCTCGGTGTGGATGCTGGCCTCGAACGCCGGCGACCTGACCGTGCAGACGTTCAACCCCACCCACGCGGCGGCCGGGACCTACAACGGGATCTTCAAGGGGATGGTCTTCGCCGTGCTGGCGTTCATCGGCTTCGAGTCGGCGGCCCCGCTCGGCGAGGAGGCGCGCAACCCGCGCTGGACGGTGCCGCGCGCGGTCGTCTTCTCCGCGATCGGCATCGGCCTCTTCTACGTCCTGTGCTCGTACGCGTGGGTGATCGGAACAGGCTTCGACAGGTTCACGAGCGTGGCGACCTCCGCCGCGAACCCCTGGCGCGACCTCGGGATCGTGTTCTGGGGCGGCGGCTGGGTGCTCGTCTTCGCGGCGATCGTCAACTCCGCCCTCGCGAACTCGAATGCAGGCGTGAACGCGGCCTCACGCGTGATGTACGCGCTGGGCCGAAACGGCGTGCTCCCGCGCGCATTCGCGAAGACGCACCCCGTGCACAAGACGCCGCACGTCGCGATCATCGCCCAGACGATCCTCGGGCTCGCCGTGTCGCTGCTGCTCGGCTGGCGCTACGGAGACCTGATCACGGCGTTCAGCATCATCGCGACGGCCGTGACGATCGTCGTGATCGTGGTCTACATCATCGTCTGCATGGGGACGGTCGTGTACTTCTCCCGGCGCCACGAGGTCTTCAACCGGTGGACACACTGGGTGATCCCGATCCTCGGCGCGGCGGTGTTCGTCCCACCGCTCTACTACCAGTACTTCCCGCTCCCCGCGTACCCGATCAGGTACGCCGTCTGGGTGGCGCTCGGCTGGATCGTCGGCGGGATCATCGTCACGGCGTTCGTGCCGCGGAGGATCCTCGAGAACATCGACCAGCTCTTCCTCGAGGACGTTCGGCCGGTCGGCATCGCAGGCCCGGCCGTCCCTCCGGAGTAGATGGCGACCGCAGTCGAGCACCGGCTCGGGCGTGACCAGATCATCTGGTCCTTCGGCCCCGACCTCGAGCCCGTTCTCGAGGTCGAGCCCGGAGAGACCGTCGTCTTCGAGACGAACGACTGCTTCACCGGCCAGATTCGCTCCGAGGACGACCTCGTCACCGAGATCGACCTCGAGCGGATCAACAGCGCGACCGGCCCGGTGGCCGTCAAGGGCGCCGAGCCGGGCGACTCGCTGATTGATCCACATGAACGACCGCGTCAGCTTCCCGGCGCGGCCGATGGTCGGCGTCGTCGGGGTCGCGACCGACGGCGAGGAGCTCTCGAACGGGCTCGCCGGCCGGCACGGCGGCAACCTCGACGACCATCTGCACGGGGCCGGCGCGCGCATCTACTTCCCAGTGCGCCGCCCCGGCGGAATGTTCGCGGTCGGCGACATGCACGCCTCGATGGGCGACGGCGAGATCTGCTTCACGGGGGTCGAGATCGCCGGCGAGGTCACGGTGCGCTTCGATCTCTTGAAGGGCAAGCAGGCGACGTGGCCCGTGACCGAGCTCGCCGACCGCTGGATCCCGCACGCGACCGCCGACGACTACGACGAGGCGCTCCGGCTCTGCGCGGAGGAGGCGGCGCGGCTCCTCGTCGACCAGTGGGAGCTCTCGATCGAGGACGCCTTCATCTTCCTGTCCGTCGCCTGCGACGCCGGTGTCGCCCAGGCTTGCAAGCCGGCGCCGCACTTCGGGACGATCGCCAGGTTCTCGATCCCCAAGCTGGACGCCACGCCGAGGCCGTTTCGGTAGGCGAGTAGAATTCGACCCATGCGGACCATGAACCCCGTGCACGAGGCCGCGTCGTGCTCGGTTGCGGCCTGTGCCGAGATCGTCGGCGCGAAGTGGACGGCGATCCTCGTCCACGACCTCTCCGAGGGAGCGCGCCGGTTCTCCGAGCTCGAGCACTCCTGCTGCGGCATCAGCCCGCGGACGCTCTCCGAGCGCCTTCGTGCACTAGAGCACGAGGGAATCGTCGTCCGGCGGAGCTACCCCGAGTCGCCGCCCCGCGTCGAGTACGAGCTGACCGACAAGGGCGAGGCGCTGCTGCCGATCATCGACGAGATGCGGCAATTCGGGCACGACTGGCTCGTGGACGAGCCGGTCGTCTCGGTCTAGAGCTTCGCGAGGCTGACGAAGAGCTCTCGCGCGGCGGCGGCGCCGAGCGTGAAGTGCTCTACCGGGAGCCGCTCGTTCGGGGAGTGGATGTTGCTGTCCGGGAGCGAGAACCCGGTCAGGATCGTCGGCGTTCCCCGCGCGGCGAGCGCAGGCACGATCGGCAGCGAGCCTCCGGAGCGAACGAGCAGGGGCCGTACCCCCACGGCGCGCTCGAAGGCCTCGAGGCCGAGCTGCACCGCCGGCTCGTCCGGCCGGATCAGGCCGGGCGCGATGCCTTCGAAGCGAACCTCGAGCTCGGCTCCCTCCGGCAGCGTGGCCCGCAGCAACCGCTCGGCGGCGGAGCCGATCGTCTCCACGTCCTGCTCCGGCACGAGCCGGATCGAGAATTCCGCCGAAGCCCGCGCCGAGATCGTCGTGTTCCGCACGCCGGGCTTGCCGCCGAGGATGCCGTTCACGTCGAGGGAGGGCTCGGCCCACGTGCGGAGGTAGAACTCCTCCGCCGCGCGCGGGT
>VAYE01000072.1 GCA_005883235.1 Actinomycetota bacterium | reverse complement strand
GAGACCGAGAGCGCCAACTCCCACTCCCAGGAGAATCTGGAACCCGCCGATGAGTCGGACCGTCCTCGTGTTCAGTCGATGCTCGCCCGGCGCAGTGCCGGTGAGCAGGAGGATGAGGCCGAGGCCGGTGAAGCAGACCGCGAGGGCCACGGAGCCGACCTCGAAGTCGTACTGGGGCAGATACGAGAGCAATCCCGACATCGGAGACCCTAGAGCCCGACGACGTCGTCGAAGCGAACCGGCACGCGCGTGAGCTCCTGACCCGTCGCGTCGCGGAGCGCGGAAAGGACCGCGGCGGTCGAGACCACCGTCGGCGGCTCGCCGACGCCCTTCACGCCGTAGGGCGCGTCCGGCTCCGGGTCCTCGACCAGGATGGACTCGACGGGCGGCATGTCGAGCGTCGTCGGGATCAGGTAGTCGGTGAAGCTCGCGTTCGTGATCAGGCCGCCGCGGGTCTGGATCTCCTCCATCAGCGCGAGGCCGAGGCCCTGCGCGGTGCCGCCCTCGATCTGGCCCTCGACCGCCTGCGGGTTCACCGCGTGGCCGACGTCCTGCGCCGTCCCGATCCACACGACGCGCGTCAGCCCGAGCTCGACGTCGACCTCCGCGACCACGCGCATCGCGGCGCACGCGTATGCGACGTGCGCGCGCTCGCCCGTCACCTGGCCCGTCTCCGGGTCGAGCGGGGTCGTGTGCGGGTGCCGGTAGATCCGCTCCACGTCGACCTCGCCGCCGCCCGTCCGCTCGCGCTCGGCGAGGGCCGCGCGGCACGCCTCTCGCACCGCGCCGGCCGCCATCCACGTCATGCGCGAGGCCGACGCCGACCCCGCCGAGCCGACCGAGCTCGTCGTCGCGGGCGCGAGCACGACCTCGTCGGTGTCGAGCTCCGTGCGCGCGGTCTGGAGGATGACGTTCGCGACCCCCTGCCCCACCTCGGCCGCCGCGCAGTGCACCTCGGCGCTGCCGCCCGCGAGCAGCCGCACGCGGGCGGCGCAGTAGTCGTCGAACCCCTCCGAATAGCCGATGTTCTTGAACCCGACCGCGAAGCCGACCCCGCGCCGGACGCCCTCGCCGCGCGTCGTGTTCCCCGCGCCGCCGGGGAGGCGGATCGGGTCGCGCGGGAGCTCCTCGGGCGCCGGCACCGGCAGCTCGGCGCAGCGGCGGATCACCTCCGCGACGGGCAGCGTCCCGGTGATCTGCTGGCCGGTCGGCAGCCGGTCGCCGGGCCGGAGCGCGTTCAGCAGCCGGAGCTCGACCGGGTCGATGCCGAGCTCGGCCGCGAGCTTGTCCATCTGCGCCTCGTGCGCGAAGCAGCTCTGCACCGCGCCGAAGCCGCGCATCGCGCCGCAGGGCGGGTTGTTCGTGTAGACGCAGGTGCTCTCGACGAGGGCGTTCTCCACCGCGTACGGGCCGCACGCGAACGAGGCCGCGTTGGACGTGACCGCCGTCGAGCTCGAAGCGTAGGCGCCGCCGTCGAGCAGGATCCGCACGCGGACGCACACGAGCTTGCCCTCGCGCGTCGCGCGGTGCTCCGCCCAGATCTTCGCCGGGTGCCGGTGGATGTGGCCGACGAACGACTCCTGGCGGTCGTAGACGATTTTCACCGGCCGGTTGGTGTGCAGCGCGAGCAGCGCGCCGTGGATCTGCATCGAGAGGTCCTCGCGGCCGCCGAAGGCGCCGCCGACCCCTGCGAGGTGGATGCGCACCTGCTCCGGCCGGAGCCCGAGGCAGGGCGCGACCTGGTCGCGGTCGACGTGCAGCCACTGCGTCGCGACGTAGACGTCGACGCCGCCCTCGCCGTCGGGCACGGCGAGCCCCGACTCCGGGCCGAGGAAGGCCTGGTCCTGGATGCCGAGCTCGTACACGCCCGAGACGGACACGTCGCCCCGCGCGTCCGGGTCGCCGCGGCGGATGACGAGCGACCGCACGACGTTCGGCCGCGGGTCGTCGCGGTAGCCGTGCCCCATCGTCGGCCGGTCGGGGTGGAGCGGCTCCTGCTCGGTCGCCCGCTCGGGGTCGACGATCGGCTCGAGCGGCTCGTACTCGATCCGCACCCGGTCGGCCGCGCGCCGCGCCTGCTCGGGGTGCTCCGCCGCGACGACGACGACCGGCTCGCCGTAGTAGCGGACGCGGTCGAACGCGAGTACCGGCTGATCCCGGAACTCGAGCCCGTAGCGCTTCTCACCCGGCACGTCCTCGTGCGTCAGGACGGCGTGCACGCCGGGCATGGCGAGCGCCTCCGAGACGTCGATCGACCGGATCCGCGCGTGCGCGTGCGGGCTCCGCACCGTGCGCCCCCAGAGCATCCCCGCCGCGTAGGCGTCGCTCGAGTACGCGAACTCGCCCGTCACCTTGGGCACCGCGTCCGTCCTCCGGGCGCTCTCGCCGACCCGGCCGAGCCGGAGCTTCTCCGCTGGGACCGTCACTGCGACGCGGCCAGCCGGACGGCGTCGAAGATCTTGGCGTAACCGGTACAGCGGCAGAGGTTTCCGGACAGCGCCTCGCGGATCTCGTCGTCCGACGGGTCGGCGTTGTGCTCGAGGAGATCCGCGGCGGCGACGACGAAGCCCGGCGTGCAGAATCCGCACTGGACGGCGCCGGTGGCGGCGAAGGCCTCCTGCACGCGGTGGAGCCGTCCGTCCTCGGCCAGCCCCTCCACGGTGACGACGTCGTGGCCATCGGCCTGCACCGCCAGGACGAGGCACGAGCAGACGAGCCGGTCGTCGAGGAGGACAGAGCACGAGCCGCACTCGCCCTGCTCGCACGCGTTCTTCGACCCGGGCAGCCCGAGCCGCTCGCGAAGCGCGAAGAGCAGGCTCTCGCCCTCCCAGACCTCGGCCTCGTGCGGCTCGCCGTTGACCGTGAGCCGGACGTTCATGCGAGGCAGCGGGCG
>VAYE01000071.1 GCA_005883235.1 Actinomycetota bacterium | reverse complement strand
AGGATCACGCAGTGAGCGTCGTCCTCCAGGAGCCGGTCCTCGAGGAAGCGCCGATCCGCTCGCGGCGCGGAATCGTCCTCCAGACGATCAGGCGGCGCCCCTCCGCGGCGATCGGGGCCACGCTCCTGGTGCTCGTTCTCCTCGGCGCGGTGCTGGCGCCGGTGCTCGCGCCGTACGACCTCCACAAGCAGGTCGGGCCCGTCTTCGGCCACCCGTCGTGGAGCCACCCGCTCGGCCTCGACGACGGCGGCATCGACATGGTCACCCTGCTGATGTGGGGCGCCCGGATCTCGCTCGTCGTCGGCTTCGCGGCGACGCTCGTCTCGATGCTGATCGGCGGGACCGTCGGCGTCGCGGCGGGCTACTTCGGCGGCAAGACCGACACGATCCTGATGCGGATCACCGACTACTTCCTCGTCATCCCCGACGTGCCGCTGATGATCATCGTCGCCGCGATCTGGGGGCCGAGCCTCCTCCACATCGTGATCGTGATCGGGATCCTCCTCTGGACGAGCACGGCCCGGGTCATCCGCGCGCAGGTGAAGAGCGTCCGCGAGCGCGTCTACGTGAAGCGGGCGCAGGCGATCGGCGCCGGGCACGCGCGCATCGTCCTCCGCCACGTGCTGCCGCAGGTCGCGCCGCTCCTGATCGCCAATACGGTCCTCACGATCGCGGTCGCGATCTTCGACGAGACGGCGCTCTCGTTCCTCGGCCTCGGCGATCCGAGCCGCATCTCGCTCGGCAAGGTGATCGAGAACGCCTTCCAGCGCGCGGCGATCTCGACCGGGGCCTGGTGGGCGATCGTGCCGCCGGGCGCGCTCGTCGCGCTGATCATCCTCAGCTGCAGCCTGATCGGGCAGGCGCTCGAAGACGCGCTCAACCCACGCCTGCGGGTCGCGCACCTCTCGGCGCGGCGCTTCCGGCTGCGGCCGCTCGTCGGCCGGGGATCGGAAGCGCTGTGAGCCTGCTCGAGGCCCGCGAGCTCAACGTCTGGTTCGACCTCGAAGGCGGCGGGACGCTGCACGCGGTCCAGGGGGTGAGCTTCGCGCTCGAGGAGGGAGAGCGGCTCGGCCTCGTCGGCGAGTCGGGCTGCGGGAAGACGACGACGGCGCTCGCGCTTCTGGGGCTCCTCCCCTCCAGCGCGGAGGTGGCCGGCGAGGTGCGGTTCCACGGCGAGGACGTGCTCGCCGGCGGCGAGGAGTCGGTGCGCCCGCACCGCTGGACGGACGTGGCGATGGTCTTCCAGGGCGCGATGAACTCGTTCAACCCGGTCCGGACGGTCGAGTCCCAGATCGTCGAGGCGCTCGAGCTGCACGCCGTCGCCGAGGGCGCCGTCGCCCGGGCGCGGGCGGGGAAGCTGCTGGAGTCGGTCGGCATCCCGGCCGACCGGGCGCGTCGCTTCCCGCACGAGTTTTCCGGTGGGATGCGCCAGCGTGCGGCGATCGCGATGGCGCTCGCCTGCGAGCCGAGCGTGCTCGTCGCCGACGAGCCGACGACCGCCCTCGACGTGATGGTGCAGGCGCAGATCCTCGAGCTCCTCGACGGCCTGTGCCGGGACTTCGGCCTCGCGCTCGTCCTCGTCACGCACGACCTCCCGGTTGTCGCGCAGCTCTGCGACCGCGCGGCGGTGATGTACGCGGGCGAGATCGTCGAGGAGGGGCCGATGGAGAGGCTCTACCACTCGCCGCGGCACCCGTACACGCGGCTGTTATTTGCCGCGACGCCTGATCTTGCGGACGACGGAGCGCCTGTCGCATCTATCCCAGGCGCGCCGCCGCGGCTCGACCGGCCGCTCGTGGGGTGTCCGTTCCGGCCGCGCTGCGACCGCGCCTTCGGGCGGTGCGCGGAGGAGCGGCCCTTGCTTCGGCGGGTGGACGGCTCGCGGGCGGCGTGCCACCTCAACGACGTGCCGGCGTGAGCCTCATCGAGGTCGAGAATCTCGTCGTCCGCTACCCGGTGGCGCGGGGGATCGTCGGCACCCTCGCGCGCCGGCCGCGGCGGACGGTGCACGCCGTGGACGGCGTGTCGTTCTCGCTCCGGCCCGGGGAGATCCTCGCCCTCGTCGGCGAGTCCGGCTGCGGCAAGACGACGACGGCGCAGACGCTGCTCCGGCTCGTCGAGCCAGAAGCCGGCTCGATCCGGTTCGAGGGCCGTGACGTCACGCAGCTCTCGGTGCGCGAGCTACGGCCGCTGCGGCGGCGGATGCAGCTCATCTACCAGGACCCGTACGAGTCGCTCGACCCGCGGCTGCGGGTTCGGCAGACCGTCGAGGAGCCATTGCTCGTGCACCGGGCGGGCGGCTCGCGGGAGGAGCGGGCACGCCGCGTCCGAGAGACGCTGGAGCGCGTGGAGCTTGTTCCCGCCGAGCTGTTTTTGGATCGCTTTCCGCACGAGCTCTCGGGCGGCCAGCGTCAGCGGGTGGCCATCGCGGCGTCGCTTGTGCTGGAGCCGCGGTTGTTGGTAGCCGACGAGCCGGTGTCGATGCTGGACGTGTCCGTGCGAGCCGGGATCCTCCGTTTGCTGGACGGCCTGCGCGACGGCGGCCTCGGAATCCTGATGATCACGCACGACCTGTCCACAGCGGCGCGTTTCTCGGACCGGATCGCCGTGATGTACCTGGGCCGGATCGTGGAAGAGGGCCCGGCGAGCGAGGTGGTGCGAAACCCACAGCATCCGTACACGCGAGCGCTCCTGTCGGTGGTCCCGAAGCGAGACCCGCGCGAGCGAATGCGCCCGCAGATCCTACGTGGAGAGCCGCCGGACGCAGTACGCATCCCGCCCGGCTGC
>VAYE01000070.1 GCA_005883235.1 Actinomycetota bacterium | reverse complement strand
TCCCGAAGCCGCCGAGCATGTCGAGGAACCGCCGGCCGGCCGCGTCCTCGAGGTAGGCGCCCTGCGCGCGCACCCACCGCCGGTCGAAGCCGATCGTCCGCAGCACACGCACGAACTGCGGGTTGATCGTCTTCGCATAGAGGTCGTACTCGCGACCGGCGCCGCTCGCGATCAGCTCCCGCACCACGCGATGAGCCTAGCGCGCCCCCGCCGCCGCGAGCTTCGCACCGCCGAGCACGCGCCACACGAGGAGACCCGCGACCGACCCCGCAGCGACGCCGTAGAGCAGCACGGCCCACGGCGTTCCGCTGTCGGTTCCGGACGTGATCCCGTGAACGAGCGCGAGCGTCCAGACCGCGAAGTTCAGGTAGTGCGTGCGCCGCCAGACGCGGTACGAGAGGCGCGAGCGGTACCGGTTCGCGAGCGCCAGCGCGGCCAGGAGCTCCAGCGCGACGACGCCGAGCCCGGTCGCGAGCGGCCGGTACGACGACGTTCCCGGCACGAGCACCTGCACCACCGAGAACGGCACGTAGGTGTCGACGAGGAGCGCGAGCACGTGGATGCCGACGAAGGCGCCGACGAGCACGCCCGCGAAGCGGTGCACGTCCTCGACGGCGAAGCGCGGCCACCGCCGCAGGCGTGCCCGTCCCGAGAGAGTGAGCCCGAGTACGACGCTCGCCGTGAGGAGCGCGAAGGCGAGGAGCCCGCCGGCGCGGGCCGCGTACCAGGCGGCGGTCACGCCGCCTCCGGCACCGAGTCGCGCCAGGCACGGTTCGTCACGACGACGTCGCCGGCGAGGAAGCGGCCGGCGAGGCCGCGCTCCTCGAGCCAGCCGGGGCCGTCGTCCGAGAGCAGGAACGCCGCCTTGGCGGCGACGTCCGCGTCGAGACACGTCGCCGCGGCCACCGTCACCTCGGTCCAGCGCGAGCTCGCGGGCCGGCCGGTGCGCGCGTCGATGAGGTGGTGCTGGACGGCGCCGCCGCGCAGCCACCGCCGGTGCGTGATCCCGCTCGTCGCGACGCCGCCCTCGACGCGCACGGAGCCTCCGCGCGGTAGGCCGACGACGGCTCCTCCGCGCACAGCGACGTCGCCGCCCGCGGAGACGAATCCCGGCCCGTCCAGGAGCGCCAGCGCCTCGTCCACAGCGAGCGCCTTCACGACGCCGTTCAGGTCGAGGCGGACGCCGGGCGGGCGTGCGAGGACGCGGCCCGCGAGCCGCACCGAGCGCCAGCGGCCAGGCGCCGCAGCGCCGGCGGGACTGGCGTCCGGGACGACGCGCGCGAAGTCGCGGTCGTAGCCGGCCGCCTCGAGCGCCGCGCCGAGCGTGGGATCGACGAGCCCACCTGTCGAGGCGGCGGCGTCGAGCGCCGCTCGCAGCGTCCGCGCGAAAAGCGCGGACACGCGGACGAGCGGCCCGCGGCTCGCGTTCACGAGCGCGAGCTCGCTGTGCGGCCGGAAGCGGCTGAAGACCCGCTCGCGCTCGGCGAAGAGCGCCTCGATCGCAGCCGCCTGCGCGACGCCTGCGCCGCCGGCGATCACGTCCACGTCCATGGCGCGGAACCGGTACGGCTCAGGAGACGTGCGTCGTCACCTCCGGCACGACCGTCGCGGAGGTGGACGCGGACGAGCTCGAGATCCCGGCCGAGCTCGTCCGCGCGTGCGACGCATGGCCGGGATGCGCCGAGCGGACAAGGAGCATCGCCACGACGAAGCCGACGGCCGACGCTGCGGTGAGCGCGCGCTTCGCGCCCGCGGCGCGCCGGCGGGCGTGCTCGAGGCGCGTCATGCGGCGTGGTAGCCGGGCGGCGGGCCTGCGAAGCCGCGGTCGAAGCGGAAGTCGTGGTTGCGATCGCGGAGGCCGTTCACGAAGTCCGTGATCCGCTGCTTCAGGCCGGAGAGGATCTGCTGCTCCTGCGCCTTCGTCAGCCGCCCCGCGGCGACGTCGGCGTCGAGCCGCTTCGTCGCCTGGTCGACGAGCGCCTGGATCAGGCCGTCGACCGGCTTGCCGCGGTCCTTCGCAACCTGCGCGAGCGACTTGCCGCTCTCGAGCTGCGCGTCGAGCTCGGCCGTGGTGAGGCCGAGGTACGAGGCGGCGGTCGAGAAGTCTCCGAAGTGTCCGGGCGGCCCGCCGCGCGGGCCGAAGAAGAGCGGCAGCTCGCCGGACTCGATGCGCTGCTTGAGCTCGTCGCCCTGCTCCTTCGTGAGCTGTCCGGCGGCGACGGCTGCGTCGATCCGGTTCTCGAGCGCCTTCTTGAGGGCTGCCGTGAGCGCGCTCGGCGTCACGCCGAGCTGCTTCGCCGCGTCGTTCACGACCGCCTGGCTGTCGTTCGACGACCCGAGCCGGTCCGCCGCGATGGCGGCACCACCACCGGCGACCGCCGCGGCCGCCGCCACTCCGGCGCCGACCTTCAGCTTGAGCTTCTTGTCCATCTCGTCTCCCTTCGTTGGTCGCCAACGAGAGAACCAGCGCGCGCTGAACAGGAGCTAAGAGCGCTCTAAGAAGTCGCTAAGAAGCGCCGTCGAGCGTCAGGCGCATCAGCGTCCCGCCGTCCTCGGGCCGCTCGGCGACGACCTGACCACCGTGCGTCTCCGCGACCTGCCGGACGATCGAGAGCCCCAGCCCGGATCCGGACATGCCCCGAGCGGAGCTGGCCCGGTAGAACCGGTCGAAGACGTACGGCAGGTCCTCCTCGTCGATCCCGGGGCCGTGGTCGCGCACCGTCACCTCGCCGCCGCGGACCGCGACCTCGACCTCGCCGCCGACCGGGCTCCACTTGGCCGCGTTGTCGAGCAGGTTCGCGACCGCGCGCTCGATCGTCGCCGGGACGCCGTGGACGACCGATTCCTGGAGATCGGTCGTGAAGGTGACGCCGGGCCGGTTGCGGCGCATCCGCTCGACGGCGTCGGCGGCGACGAGGTCGAGCCGCACCTCCTCCGGCTGCGCCGGCTCGAGCTCGCCGCGCGCCAGCTCGATCAGCTCGGCCACGAGCGTAGTCATCTCCCGCAAGTGGTCGACGACGTCGGTGAGCAGCCGCTCGCGCTCGCCGGGCGGGAGCGAGCGCTCGCTCGCGAGCACCTCGATGTTCGTCCGCAGGCTCGTCAGCGGCGTCCGCAGCTCGTGCGACGCGTCGGCTACGAGCTGGCTCTGCGCCCGGGTCGACTCCTCGAGCGCTCCCAGCATCGTGTTGAAGCTGGAGGCGAGCCGGCCGAGCTCATCGTGGCTGCCCGGCTCGATGCGCTCGGACAAGTCCCCGGTCGCCGTGACCGTCTCGGTCGCCTTCGTCAGACTCCGCACCGGGGCGAGGGCAGCGCGCGAGACGAGGAGGCCGAGCGCGACGGCGACCGCGATCCCGACCGCCGCGATCAG
>VAYE01000069.1 GCA_005883235.1 Actinomycetota bacterium | reverse complement strand
AAGCTCGAGGAGACACTCCGCACTGCCTGACGCCTCCTTCTGCTCCTTGGAGGGAAAGACCGCGCTCGTCACCGGCGCGTCACGGGGGATCGGACGCGCGATCGCGCTCGAGCTCGCCCGCGCCGGCGCCTCGGTCGTGCTCGGCTACCGCTCGGGCGCCGAGCAGGCGGAGGAAGCCGCCCGCGAGGCAGGCGGCCGGGCGATCCAGGCCGACGTGTCCGATCCCGACGACGCAGGGCGGCTCGTCGAGGAAGCGGGCGAGCTCGACCTGCTCGTGAACAACGCCGGCCTGACCCGCGACGGCCTGATCGCCCGCATGCCCGACGAGGACTGGCGCGCCGTGCTCGAGACGAACCTGAGCGGCGCCTTCTACACGTGCCGCGCCGTCGCGCGCTCGATGATGCGCCGCCGCTCGGGTTCGATCGTGAACGTCTCGAGCATCGTGGGCCTGCACGGGAATCCGGGCCAGACGAACTACTCCGCCTCGAAGGCCGGAATCATCGGCTTGACGAAGGCGCTGGCGCGCGAGCTCGCGCCGCGAGGGGTGCGTGCAAACGTGGTCGCTCCGGGGTACGTCGATACGCGGCTGACCCGTGAGATCTCCGAGGAGATGCGTTCGCTGATGCTCCAGAACACACCGCTCCAGCGTTTCGGCGAGCCGGAGGACGTGGCAGGCGCTGTACGCTTCCTCTGCTCAGACGAGGCCTCCTTCATCACGGGGGAAGTGCTCCTCGTGGACGGCGGCCTCGGTATGTGATGACGCAGAACGGAAGCATGAACGGCAGGCGTGTGGTGATCACGGGGCTCGGAGCTGAAGGACTTCGACCCGAGGCAGTGGATCGACCACAAGCAGGCGCGCCGTATGGACCGCTTCGCGCAGATGATCCTGGCTGCGGCTCGCCAGGCCGAGACAGACTCGGGCGTGGACGTGGCGGCGGAGTCCGATCGGGTGGGCGCGTCGATCGCCACGGGGATCGGCGGGCTGAAGTCGTTCCAGGACTGCTACGACATCCTCCGCGAGCGGGGCCCCGACCGTGTGAGCCCGTTCTCGATCCCCTGCATCATCCCGAACATGGGCGCCGGCTGGGTCTCGATCGGGCTCGGCACCAAGGGTCCGCTGGCCTCGCAGTGCACCGCCTGCGCCGCGTCCAACATGGCGATCGGGGACGGGTTGGACGCGATCCGGCTCGGCCGCGCAGAGGTCATGTTCTGCGGCGGGACCGAGGCTCCGATCACGCCGGTCGGAGTGGCCGGCTTCGACTCGATGCGCGCCCTCTCGCGGCGGAACGACGATCCGAAGGCCGCCTCACGCCCCTTCGACGGTGCGCGAGACGGGCTCGTGATGGGCGAGGCCGGCGCCGTGCTCGTCCTCGAGGAGCTCGAGCGCGCACAGGCCCGCGGCGCCAAGATCTACGCGGAGCTGATCGGCTACGGCGTCTCCTCGGACGCCGCACACATGACCGAGCCGGACCCGACCGGCGAGAACCCGGCCCGCGCGATGCGCATGGCGCTCGCCGACGCCCAGGTCGATCCGTCGGAGGTCGACTACGTGAACGCGCACGCCACCTCGACGCCGCTCGGGGACGCCAGCGAGACGCGTGTCATCAAACACGCCTTCGGTGAGGAGAACGCGCGGAACGTCGCCGTCTCCTCGACGAAAGGCGCAACCGGTCACTGCTTCGGCGCGGCCGGCGCCGTCGAGGCCGTGTTCACGACCCTCGCGATCACAGAGGGCGTCCTGCCCCCGACGATCAACTACGAGAACGAGGACCCGGAATGCGACCTCGACTACGTGCCGAACGAGGCCCGCGAGGCCGACGTGCGCGTGGGGGTCTCGAACTCGTTCGGCTTCGGGGGTCACAACGCCTCGATCGTCGTCCGTCGCTTCGACGAGTAAGGCGCGCCTCGAAGCCGTGGCCGACCGGTGGGCGACCTTCGACTGCTACGGGACGCTGATCGACTGGAACGCCGGCATCCGGCTGGAGCTCGCGCGGGTCTTCGGCGAGGGTCGCGCCGACGAGCTGCTCGCGCGCTACCACGAGCTCGAGCCCGAGCTCGAGGCGGACGGCTCGCGTTCGTACGCCGAGGTGATGACCGAGGCGATGCGTCGTCTCGGCGCGCCGACGGGCGAGGAGGAAGGCCTCGCGGGCTCGCTGCCCGCGTGGGAGCCGATCCCGGAGCTCCTACAAGCCTGCTCGCCTCCACTGGGAGCGCTTCTTCGCGGAGACGGGAGCCGACCCCGCGGGGCACGTGCACGTCGCGGCGAGCCTCTTCCACGACGTCGAGCCGGCCCGCGCGCTCGGGCTCAGCTCGGTCTGGATCAACCGGCTCGGCGAGCGGCCCGGCCCCGAGCCGACGCGTGAGCTTCCAGATCTGACCTCGCTGCCCGAGACGCTGGATGACCTCGTCCCCGCCTGAGTTCGGCGTTCGTCCCGTCCGCCCGGACGATGACGTGGCGGTGCACGCGCTCATGGCTGCGTACGACACGCACTTCCAAGCCGACATCGGCGTCAGCCTCGACGATCTCGGTGAGGCATGGAGCCGGACCGACTTGGAGCGGAACGCCTTCGTCTGGGAGCGGGGCGGGCGGCTCGCCGCATACGCCTCGGTTCGTCTCCGGGGCGAGCGGCTGGAAGTCGACGGCTACGTCGATCCGGACTTCTTCGCTCTCGGTTTCGGGACTGCGATTCTCGAGACGACGGAGGCGCGGGCCCGTGAGCTGGGCGCAGCGAAGCTCACGAACGCCGTTCTCGTCGCCGACCACGCGGCGGTCGAGCTGCTGGAGGCCCACGCCTACCGCGACATGCGCCACTTCTACCGGATGACGATCGACATGACCGAGCGTCCACCCGTGGCGCAGTGGCCCGAGGGCCTCGACCCGCGGCCATTCGAGCCCGCGCACGCGGAGGCCTTCCACGCAGCCGACGACGAGGCGTTCCAGGACGAGTGGGACCATGTGCCGGAGTCGTTCGAGGAGTTTCGCCGCCGCCGCCTCGAGAGCCCTCGCTTCGATCCGAGCCTCTGGACCGCCGTCTGGGACGGCGACGAGATCGCCGCGACGCTGATCGCGGACCGCAACCGGTTCGGCGCCGGTTGGATCGGCGGGCTTGGCGTCCGGGGGCCGTGGCGGCGGCGCGGGCTCGGCCTCGCGCTCCTCCTCCGATCCTTCGGGCAGTTCTACGAGCGAGGCGAGCGCCGGGTGTCGCTCGGGGTCGACGCCGAGAACCCGACGGGAGCGACGCGGCTCTACGAGCGCGCGGGCATGCGTGTCGTGTGGGAGTTCGCCGTGTACGAGAAGGAGCTCGTAGGGGCGTTGTGAGCCGTCTGCGCGCCAAGTGCCCGGACTGCCGTACGTTCACGGCGGTCGCGCTCGGGCCCGAGTACGAGTGCCACGCGTGCGGCCGGGTATTCGGCGCCGGGCTCCTCCGCGTTCCCCGGGCGTGGGGTGACGGCGGCGACGTGATGGTCGAGGCCGCCGGGCTCCCGCTTCCGTATCCCGAAGCAGCGGTGATCGAGGAGGCCACGCTCGGTGAGCAGACGCTCGCGCTCGCGTCCGAGCTTCCCGAGCGGCCGCTCGTCCTGGGCGGCTGCTGCTGCTCACACGTGGGCGCGGTGGAGGGCCTCGCGGCGCGCCACGAGCAGCTCGCCCTGGTCTGGCTGGACGCGCACGGCGACCTCAACACTCCCGCGAGCTCGCCGTCCGGGAACGCCTGGGGGATGCCGCTCCGGATGATCGTCGACGCCGGCATGGTGGAGCCGCGGCACGTGGCGCTCGTCGGAGCGCGGAACCTCGATCCGCCGGAGGAGGAGTTCATCGCAGAGGCCGGGATCGAGACCGGCGCCGGGGCCGTCGAGCGGGCGCTCGCCGACGTGGACTGCGTCTACGTCGCGCTGGATTGCGACGTCTTCGAGCCCCGCGAGGTCACGTCGTTCATGCCGGAGCCGGGCGGCCTTCGGATCGACGAGGTCGAGGCGCTCTTCGCCGGTCTGCAGGGACGCGCGGCGGTCGTCGGGGCCGGTCTGAGCGGCCTCGCCCCCGATGCCGCGAACGTCGAGCCGCTCGCGAGGCTCTGCGCCGCCCTGGGCCTGTAACCCATCGCCGAGGGTCGAGGTCTAAACTCGTGCCGCCTGTGAGCAGCAACATCAACGTCTCGATCGAGCACAAGAACGCGCCCGAGCCGCCCGACCGCTCGCACCCGAACACGTGCCCGGGCTGCGACTCGCACTATCGCGACGAGGAGCTCGAGGAGCACCTCTGGGTGTGTCCGCAGTGCGGCCACCACTTCCCGATGAAGGCCCGCGCGCGGATCGCCCACCTCGCCGACGAGGGCACGTTCGTCGAGTCGGCCGCCGACCTGCGCTCTGAGGATCCCCTGCAGTTCTTCGACCTGCGCCCCTACACCGAGCGCCTGGCCGAGGCCGAGCTCTCGACCGGCCTCGGGGAGGCGATCGTCACCGGCCAGGCTGCGATCGAAGGCCGGCCGTGCGAGCTCGCGGTCATGGACTTCTCCTTCATGGGCGGGTCGATGGGCAGCGTCGTCGGGGAAAAGCTCTCCAGGACGTGTGACGCCGCGAGCGAGCGCGGAGTGCCCGTGGTCGCGGTTACCGCCTCGGGCGGCGCGCGGATGCAGGAGGGCATCCTGTCGCTGATGCAGATGCCGAAGACGGTCTGCGCGGTCGAGGACCTCCACGACGCCGGCGGCGCGCTCTTCACCGTCATGGCCCATCCGACCACGGCCGGCGTGCTCGCGAGCTTCGCGACCCTGGGCGACGTGGTCGTCGCCGAGCCGGGCGCGCTGATCGCCTTCACGGGCCCGCGCGTCGTCCAGCAGACGACGCGCGAGAAGCTTCCCGACGATTTCGCCCTCTCGGAGCAGAACCTCCGCTTCGGCCACCTCGACGCGATCGTCCCCCGACGCGATCTGCGCCCCTACCTCGCCCGCCTGCTGCGGCTCTTCGGCAATGGCTCCGGGTGAGGCCGAGCTCCGCCTCCGCGAGCGGCTCGGGAGGCTGAGGAACCTGCCGCTGCTCGGCGGCACGCGTCTCTCGGCGGAGGTCGAGCGGCTCGAGAAGCAGCTCGCGCGGCTCGAGGCCGAGCCGACGGACGACGAGATCTGGCGCTCGGTCGAGCTCTCTCGCCATCCCGAGCGTCCCTACACCCTCGACTACGTCGAGCGCCTGCTCGAGGACTGGGTCGAGCTGCACGGCGACCGCGGCCGCGCCGACGATCCGGCGATCGTGACGGGGCTCGGCCGCCTCGACGGCCGCACGGTGGCGCTCGTCGGCCACCAGAAGGGCCGCGACGAGCAGCACGGGCAGGGCGGCGCGATCGCGCGCTCGCAGGCGGCCATGGCCCGTCTGGGCGTGCCCACGGTCGCCTGCATCATCGGCGAGGGGGGCTCGGGCGGCGCGATTGCGCTCGCGCTCTCCGACCGCGTTCTGATGCAGGAGAACGCGATCTACTCCGTGATCACGCCGGAGGGCTGCGCCGCGATCCTGTGGCGCGACGCCGGCGAGAAGCAGAAGGCCGCCGCCGCCTTCAAGCCCGACGCCGCGCACTGCCTGGAGCTCGGCGTCGTCGACGCGATCGTTCCCGAGCCTCCCGGCGGGGCGCAAACCGACCCGGCTGCGGCCGCCACGCTCCTGGGCGAGTCGATCGGCGAGGCGCTCGAGGAGCTCGAGGGCGTCCCGGGCGACGAGCTGAGGCGCAGAAGGCGCGCACGGTTCCGCTCGATCGGCGTCTACGCCTGATTTAGCGCTGTCTGGGGGCAATCCACAGACTCCACAGGCTTTTCCCCCACTCGTAAACAGGTGGTGAATGCAGCGAAGCCGGTCTTTCGACCGGCTTCGCGTGCGAACCCCCCGCTTGGTGGAGAAGCTCTGCGTAGGCCCCCGCCCACGTCTTAGAAACCGTATTACCACGGTTCGCGGATCGCAAACACCCTCGGACGACGTTCTACCGGGCGTAGCTTGGGGTAGAGGCGGGACGTGCGGTCGATCTGGAGCGGCACCATCTCGTTCGGGCTCGTCGGCGTCGCCGTGCGGATGTTCCCGGCGACGGAGTCGAAAGAGCTCCGCTTCCACTTCCTCGACCGGAGCGACATGACGCCGATCGGCTACGAGAAGGTGCGGCGCGACAACCGCGAGCCGGTCGACTCCGACGACATCGTCCGCGGCTTCGAGGTCGACAAGGGCCGCTACGTCGAGATCGGCGACGAGGACCTCGACCGGCTCGACGTCGAGCTCACGCACTCGATCGACATCTGCGACTTCGTGGCGCTCGAGGAGATCGACCCGATCTACTTCCGCAAGGCGTACTACCTCCTGCCCTCGCAGGGCGCGGAGAAGCCGTACCGGCTGCTCGTCCGCGCGCTTGCCGAGACGGGCAAGGTCGGGATCGCGAAGGTCGTCATCCGCAACAAGCAGCATCTCGCCTGCCTGCGCACCTACGAGGACCGACTCCTCCTCGAGACGATGTACTACCCGGACGAGATCCGGAACCCGGCACAGCTCGACGGCGATCTCGGCGCCGCCAGGCTCCAGAAGGCCGAGGTCGAGATGGCGAAGACGCTCGTGGAGAACCTCAGCGAGCCGTTCAAGCCCGAGAAGTACGACGACGCGTACCGAAAGGAGCTCCTCCAGCTCATCCGCGCCAAGGCGAAGGGCAAGAAGCTCCCGGAGCCGGAGACCCATGAGGAAGGCGAGGTGGTCGACCTGATGACCGCGCTCCGCGAGTCGGTCGACCGCACGAAGCGCCGGCGGCGCACCGCCCCCCGGCGGCGCGCTACAAAGGCCTCGTGAGCCTCCGGGAGTACCAGCGCAAGCGGAACCCGAAGAAGACACCGGAGCCCTTCGGCGGCACGAAGCGAGGCAAGCAGCCGATCTTCGTCGTCCAGCGCCACGATGCGCGGCGGCTCCACTACGACTTCCGCCTCGAGCGCGACGGCGCGCTCGCGAGCTGGGCGGTGCCGAAGGGCGTGCCGCTCGAGCCGGGCCAGCAGCACCTCGCCGTGCACGTCGAGGATCATCCGCTCGAGTACGCGAGCTTCGAGGGCGAGATCCCGAAGGGGAACTACGGCGCGGGCACCGTCGAGATCTGGGACGAAGGCACGTACGAGCTCGTCGAGGAGAAGAAAGACGGCGGGCTGACGGTCCGGCTCCACGGCAAGCGGCTCGACGGCACCTGGGCGCTCGTGCCCGCCAAGCTCTCGGGCGACCCGAAGAACTGGCTGATCGTCCGCAAGCGCGACGAGGCCGGGGCGGCTCCGCGGGCGAGGCACGGCGAGTACGCACCGATGCTCGCCACGCCGGCCTCCGAGCTCCCGTCCGCCGAGGGCTGGCTCTCCGAGGTCAAGTGGGACGGATT
>VAYE01000068.1 GCA_005883235.1 Actinomycetota bacterium | reverse complement strand
AGGACCTGGCCGACCGGGCTCTCGCGCAGGGCCTGGTCGAGGAGATGCTCGAACTCGGCCGCGCTCCGCGCGGTTCCGCCGCCGTGGCCGCCGAGGGTGAACGCCGGCCGCAGGATGACCGGGAAGCGGAGGCCGCCCGGGACCGGGTCGTCGCGGCGAACGATCCTCGACGCGGGAACCTGGAGACCGGCGGCTCGCATCGCCTCGCGGAAGAGCTCCCGGTCCTCGGCGCGGCGGATCGCCGCGAGGGACGCGCCGATCAGCTCGATCCCGAGCTCCTCGAGGATGCCCGCCTCCGCGAGTCCCATGGCGAGGTTGAGCGCCGTCTGCCCGCCCATGGTCGGCAGCAGGGCGTCCGGCCGCTCGCGCTCCAGCACGTGTGCGACGCCCTCGAGGTCGAGCGGCTCGAGGTACGTCGCATCGGCGAATCCGGGGTCGGTCATGATCGTCGCCGGGTTCGAGTTGACGACGATCGTGCGGAAGCCGTCCTCGCGCAGCACCTTGAGCGCCTGGCAGCCCGCGTAGTCGAACTCGCAGGCCTGGCCGATCACGATCGGCCCGGAGCCGATCAGGCAGATCGACCGGAGGTCGCTACGCCGCGGCAACGTCTTCCACCCAACCCTCGAGGAGCGGCCACGCGTCGTGCGGCCCAGGCCCGGCCTCGGGATGGAACTGCGCCGAGCTCGCGCGCAGGTCGGGGAAGTCGAAGCCCTCGACGGTGTCGTCGTAGAGCGAGACGTGCGTCGCCTCGGCTTCGTCCGTGGCAGCGACGGCGAAGCCGTGGTTCTGGCTCGTGACGAGCACGCGACCAGTGGCGCGCTCCAGCACGGGGTGGTTCGCGCCGCGGTGGCCGAAGGGCAGCTTGTACGTCTCGTGGCCGGTCGCGAGCCCGAGCAGCTGGTGACCGAGACAGATGCCGAGCACGGGCACCTTTCCGAGTAGGCAACAGACTGTTGCAATCTCCTGCTCGAGCGGCTCCGGGTCGCCCGGCCCGTTCGAGAGGACGACGCCGTCGTGCCCGGCCAGCGTGTCGGCGTCCACGTCGTGCGGATAGACGGTCACGGCGGCTCCCGCCCCTGCGAGCCGGCGCAGGATCGAGCGCTTGCACCCGTAGTCGACGACGGCCACCTCGACGCGGCCCACGTCCGAGTAGACGTAGGGCTCCGGCGTCGAGACCGCGGCCGCGAGCGCACGCCCTTCCATCTCCGGCCGCTCGTTCACCGCGCGCACCGCCTCGTCGACCGAGCCGCCGTCGGCCACGACGATGCCGCGCATCGCGCCCTCCTCGCGCAGGTGCAGGACCAGCGAGCGCGTGTCGACGCCGGTGAGCGCCGGAACGCCGCGCTCGAGGAGCCAGTCGGTCCAGGCCGGGCCGCGCGCCTCGCGCATCACCGCGCCGCGGACGTGAATGCGGCTCGACTCCGACCGGCCCTTGGCCACGCCGTAGTTGCCGACCATCGGAGCGGTGAAGCAGAGGAGCTGCTCGGCGTAGCTCGGATCGGTGACGAGCTCCTGGTAGCCGGTCATCGACGTGGCGAAGACGGCCTCGCCGAAGGCGAAACCGGGCGCGCCGACCGACTCGCCGCGAAAGACGGTCCCATCCTCGAGGGCGACGAACCCCGTCATGCCTCGAAGGCGACCCTGCCGCCGGCGACCGTCATCCGGACCCGGCCGCGCAGGGTCTTCCCGAGGAGCCACGAGTTCGCCGAGAGCGAGCGGAAGCTCTCCTCCTGCACGCGCCAGCTCGCGCTCGGGTCGAGCAGGACGAGCCCGGCTCGACGAGGTGCGTGTTGAGGGCGGCGAAGGCTGTCTCGAGGCCGGTCACGCCGAACGGCGCCGCCTCGAACGGCGCTTCCTTCTCGTGCCGCGCGTGCGGCGCATGGTCCGACGCTATCGCCGAGATGTTGCCGTTCCGTAAGGCGGCGAGGAGCGCTTGGCGGTCTCGGTCGGCACGGAGCGGCGGGTTCATCTTCACGTTCGGGTCGAGCGAGCGAACGGCGTCGTCCGTGAGGCAGAGGTGATGTGGCGTCACCTCGGCGGTCGCCTCGACGCCGGCGGCCTGCGCGGCCTCGAGCGCCTCGACCGACTCGCGCGCCGAGAGGTGGAGCAGGTGGACGGGCTCGCCCTCGTAGGCGGCGAGCGCGAGGTCGCGCTCGACCATCAGGCTCTCGGCGACCGACGGATAGCCGCCGAAGCCGAGCTCCGCCGAGACCTCTCCCTCGTGCATGTGGCCGCCGCGCGAGAGCGTCGGCTCCTCGCAGTGGAGCGCGAGCCGCCGGCGGGCGACCTGCGCGTACTGGAGCGCGCGCCGCATCAGCCCGGCCGAGGCGACCGGCACGCCGTCGTCGCTGAACCCGGCGGCGCCCATGTCGGCCAGCTCTGCCATCTCGGTCAGCTCGGCGCCACGCTGACCCTTCGAGATCGCCGCGAGGAAGCCGACCGGCACCTCCGCCTCGGCCCGCGCCCGCTCGACGAGCGCGCCGAGCACGGCCGCCGAGTCGACGACCGGATCCGTGTTGGGCATGGCGAGGACGGCGCAGAAGCCGCCCGCCGCGGCGGCACGCGTGCCGGAGGCGATCGTCTCCTCGTCCTCGCGGCCAGGAGTCCTGAGATGGACGTGCGGATCGACGAAGGCCGGCGCCAGGACGTGCCCGGCGCCCTCGACCACGCGGTGGCCGTTGGCGTCCACGGTGGTGGCGATCTCGGTGACGAGCCCCGCGTCGACCCGCACGTCGAGGGTCGCGTCGATCCCCTCCGTCGGATCGACGACCCGCGCGCCGCGGATCACGAGGTCGTCCTTGCGTGTGCTCGGGGCGAAGAGCATCACGCCACCTCCACGGCCGCCGCGGCCGGGACGCCGACGGGGCCTCCGGTCAGCAGGTCGTAGAGCACCGCCATCCGGACGACGAGCCCCGCGCGCACCTGCGTCTCGACGAGCGCGTCGGCCGCGTCCGCCACCCGCCCGTCGATCTCGACGCCGCGGTTCATCGGCCCGGGGTGCATCACCTTCTGCCCGGGCCGGAGCCGCTCGGGGGTCACGCCCCAGCGGGCCGTGTACTCGCGCAGGCTCGGGACGTAGTTCGCGCCCTCCTCCATGCGCTCGCGCTGCATGCGTAGGACGTAGACCACGTCCGCGGCGCCGATCGCCGCGATGTCGGTCGTCGTCTCGCAGCCGAGCGCCTCGATCCCGCGCGGGAGGAGCGCCGGCGGGCCGACGAGCGTCACGCGCGCGCCCATCAGGACGAGCGCCTGGACGTTCGAGCGCGCGACCCGGGAGTGCAGGACGTCGCCGACGATGGCGACGTGGAGCCCGTCGATCCGGCCGAGCTCCTCCTGGATCGTGTAGAGGTCGAGGAGCGCCTGGGTCGGATGCTGGTGCTTCCCGTCGCCGGCGTTCACGACGTGCGCGTCGGTGAGCCGCGCGACGAGGTGCGGCGCCCCGATCTGCGGGTGCCGGATCACGATCACGTCCGGGTCGTACGCGCCGATCGTCAGGGCCGTGTCCTTGAGCGACTCGCCCTTGTCCACGGCGGAGCCGGCGGCCTTGATCGACATCGTGTCCGCCGAGAGCCGCTTCGCGGCGAGCTCGAAGCTCGACGACGTGCGCGTCGACGACTCGTAGAACAGGTTCACGACCGTCCGGCCGCGGAGGGTCGGAAGCTTCTTCATCTCCCGCTCGAGCGAGCGCTCGAACGTGCGCGCGGTCGCGAGCAGCCGCTCGACGTCGTCGCGGCTCAGGTCGCGGATCGAGATCAGGTGCCGCCGTGCGGGCGGCCCGGGCGGGAGCAGGTCCTCCCGCATGACGCGTATGTCACCCATCGCTCTCCTCTTCGGCGGTAGAGATCAGCAGGACGCGGTCGACCTCGTCCACCTCGACGAGCTGCACCTGGATGCGCTCCTCGCGCGAGGTCGGAAGGTTCTTGCCGACGTAGTCGGGTCGGATCGGAAGCTCGCGGTGGCCGCGGTCGACGAGGACGGCCAGCTGGACGCGCGCGGGGCGGCCGTAGTCGAAGAGCGCGTCGATCGCCGCCCGGATCGTGCGGCCGGTGTAGAGGACGTCGTCGACGAGGACGCAGGTGCGGCCTTCGAGCGGGAAGTCGAGCTGGGTGGCGCGGACGACGGGCTGCGCGTGGAGGGGCGCCTCGCCCCCGCGAACCCGGACGTCGTCGCGGTAGAACGTGATGTCGACGGTCCCGAGCGCGACCTCCTCCTCGCTCCGCTCCGCGATCAGCCGGCGCAGGCGGTGGGCGAGCGGCACACCGCGCGTCTGGATGCCGACGAGCGCGACCTCGTCGAGATCCGGGTTCCGCTCGATGATCTCGTGGGCGATCCGCGAGAGCGTCCGGTCGAGCGCGACCTCGTCCAGGAGCATCTTCCCCGCGGTGCGGGCAGGCAGCGGCATTCGACTCCTTTCCGGCCTCTCTGGACCGGGTTAAAGGGGTTCGGATCGCGGGGACTCTACAACCGCGGACGGACGACGGGCTAGGAGCTCCCGAGCAGCGCCAGGATGCCCGGCAGCCAGCGACGGGCCAGCACGCGGCCGGACGACCGCGAGACCACGACGAGGTCGTACCCGGGCGACACCTTCGTGGCCGCGACAGCGAGGACGGTGCCGTTCGGGCCGAGGACGGGGTCGCTCCCGCAGACGCGTCGGGTGACAAGGCGCGAGCGGCCGGTCGCGATCGACACCACTCTTATTCCCTCGCCGCCGTACAGGCACGAGTGCAGGACGAACAGGCGCCCTCGGCGCGCGTCGAGCGCGAAGCTCATCAGGTGCTCTCGCCGAAGACCGGTGTGCAGCGTCCTCACGGTGCGACCGCGGCCGTCGAGCACCAGGAGCGGTTCACCGCCGGTCGTCGCGATCCAACCGGTGCGGTACGGCTCGCCGGCGCCGTGCACCTGGTGGACGCATCCGTCTTGGCTTCCGTCCCGCGGGCACCCGCGCGGCTCGGCGCCCGAGAGGTCGACGAGGTCCGCGCCGCTCGTGCAGAGCGTCCCCGAGTCGGCATTGCAGCCACCGTGCCACGCGAGCGCGAGGGTGCGACCGTTCGTAGCAGCCGCGCCCCACCACTCCCACCACCAGTGCCGTTCCGCGGGCCGAACCGTCCACGATCCGACAGCCGCTCCGTCGACTCCGACCGCGGTGAGGACTGCGGAGC
>VAYE01000067.1 GCA_005883235.1 Actinomycetota bacterium | reverse complement strand
GAAGCTCTTCGGGCTCTATCCGCGCAAGGGCACGATCGCCGTCGGCTCAGACGCGGACATCGTCGTCTTCGACCCCGAGAAGCGGCACACGATCAGCGCCGCCACGCACCACTCGAAGTCGGACTACAACCTCTTCGAGGGAACGGAGGTGACGGGTTCGCCCGAGCTCGTCCTGCTGCGCGGCAACGTGCTGGTGGAGGGCGACGAGGTCGTGGCGCGGCCCGGGATCGGCCGGTTCGTCGAGCGCGCGCGCTTCGGCGAAGAGCTGCGGCCGGCGCCGACGCCCGCGCCTGCATGAGCGGCTGATGCGCGCGGCTCGGGTTCACGAGCTCGGCGCCACCCCGCGCCTCGACGAGGTCGAGCCGCCGGAACGGACCGAGGGGACAGCCGTCCTCGAGATCGCGGCGGTCGCGTTGAACCCCCTCGACGTCTCGATCGGCGCGGGCCGGTTCTACGGTGGCTCACCGCCTCTCCCCTACGTCCCGGGCTCGGAGGCCGTCGGCCGAGTGCTCGTCGGCCATTCGACGGAGCCCGGCATGCGGGCCTACACGTTTGGCGACGGCCTCGGCATCGCCCGGGACGGGACGCTTGCCGAGCGGGCAGTCGTCGCCGAGGACCGGCTGATCCCGATCGACGACGCGATCGCGGCCGAAGACGCCGCGGCCTACGGGATCGCCGGGATCGCCGGATGGCTTTCGGTGAGACGCCGCGCCCGAACGGGCCCGGGCGACCGCGTGCTCGTCCTGGGCGCAACCGGCATCGTCGGCCTCGTCGCAGTGCAGGCCGCGCGCCTCGCGGGCGCGGAGCGCGTCGTGGCCGCCGGCCGGCGGACGGAGCTTCTCGCCCGAGCGCGCGAGGCGGGGGCCGACGCGACGGTCGAGCTCGACGGCCGAGACGACCTCCCGGAGGCGCTTGCCGAGGCCTGCGGCGGCGGGGCGACCGTCATCGTCGACCCGCTGTGGGGCGAGCCGCTCGTCACGGCGCTCGCCGTGGCCGCTCCGGGTGCGCGCGTCGTGCACATCGGCCAGTCGGCGGGGCCGGAGGCGACGCTCACCTCCGCCCTCGTGCGCGGCAAGCAGATCGACCTGCTCGGCTTCTCGAACTTCGGCCTCTCGATCGACATCCTGCGCGAGGGCTATCTCGAGCTCCTCGACCACGTCGCGGCAGGTCAGGTGCGAGTGCCGGTCGAGACGTTCCCCCTCGAGGACGTCGCCCAGGCCTGGGAGCGACAGGCGAGTGGCCCCGGGTCGAAGGTCGTCGTCACCCTCTAAGAGAAGGAGCCCCGTCTCCGGGGCTCCCCCACGGCCTTAGATCTTCCCGCGTTTGCGCCACTTCTCGAAGACCGTCCCGATGCGGCGCTGGTAGTCGCGGGCCGCATCGTCCGGGGTCCGCTTGCCCTGGGCGACCTCCGCGAACATCTGCGGGATCAGGAACGTGTCGAAGATCTCTCCGATCGCGGCGTTCGAGTAGCCCGGGTAGCCGACGTTCTTCGTGTACTTCTGGCTGATCGTCTGGAGGATCTTGTACTTCCCCGCCGGCGGGTGCGGATCGCGCCCGAGGCGTACCGGGATGTTCTGCACCGAGGCCGGGAACGACGGAAAGTTGTAGAACTTGCTCGCCTCGAAGGCTCCTCGGTACTTGATCTCGAGCTCGACGAGGAACTTCACCGCCATCTTCTTGTTCGCGGCGAACTTCCAGATCATGTAGGTGTGCATCACGTGCTCGAGCCCGAGGCGGCCGTGCGGGCCTTTCGGGATCGGTAGCAGTCCAATCGTCTTCGCCAAGTCGGGGTTCGTGCTCTCCGCCGAGCGCGGAATCGAGATCGCGTTCAGCGCGAGCGAGAGACGGCCCGCGAGCATGCCCTGGTTGTTCGAGGCGGCCGTCCACGCGAAGATCTCGTTGCTCATCCCCTTGCGGAAGAGGTCGCGCCCGAACGTCAGCGCCTCGCGCGTCGCCTTGCTGTTGAGCGTCACCCGGGCCTTGCTCGACTGGATGAAGGACCCGAAGCACATCATCAGGGCCATCATGGCCATATTCGAGTCGATCTCGTTCGACATCCCAATCCCGACCGGGTGCCCCATCTGGCGAAGCTTCGGAGCGGCCTTGAGCACGTGGTCCCACGTGTCGGGCTTGAGGCCGACCTGACCCCAGAGATCGGTGCGGTAGTCGACGGGGTCGGGGGCGTAGAAGTCCGGGAACCCGTGGAACTTCTTCGTCTTCGGGTTGTAGGCGCTGCGGTAGCAGACGTCGGCCATCTTGCCCCGCTTGTGCCTGACCTCCTGGACGATCTCCTTGTGGTCGATGACCCGGTCCTCGTACTGCGGGGCCGGCGCCAGGAGGGCGACGAGGTCATGGCCCTTGCCGGCTGCGGCCTCGGCGGCGACACGAGCCGGTAGGTCGGCCTGATTGACGTGGTCGACGATGATGTCCGTGTCGTTCGCCTGCCCCCAGCGCTTCGTGTACTGGTTGTCGAACCACCCGTCGTAGGCCGGGACGAAGTGGCTCCATTGCAGGATCTTCAGCGTCCCCTTGAGCTCCTTTCCCCGGAAGTTCGGCGCGCCGGCCACGGCGGTCTTGGCACCGAACCCCCCGTAGACGAGGACGATCGCGCCGGCGGCTGCCCGGCGTAGCAGCTGGCTCCTCGTTACCTCGTCCTCTGCCTTTGTGATGTCGACCCTGGGTCGGTCGTCGGTCACATCCCCCACCTCCTCGGTCGTTGCAACCGCTGCAAAGGTTTCCCGATCGGCCCCCTTAGCGAAACGCGCCGCCCGTAAAGCCGGCGATGAAACGGTTGAGGAACGCGTTGTAGAGCAGCGCGAGCGGAATGCTCGGAATGAGCGTGGCTGCCATCAGAGCCTGCCAGTAGAAGACGTCGCCTCGGATGAGCTCCGTGGAAACGCCGGTCGAGATCGTCTTCGCGCTCGAGGTCGTGATGAACGCGAGCGCGTAGACGAAGTCGTTGAGCACGAGCGAGAACGAGAAGATGACAACGGTCAGGATCCCGGGCACGGAGATCGGGAAGACCACGTGGAGAAGCGTCTTCAGGCGCGACGCCCCGTCGACGAGCGCCGCGTCCTCGAGCTCGAGCGGGATCGTCTTGAAGAACCCCATCAGGAGCCACGTCGAGAACGGGACCGTGAACGACGGGAAGACGATGATCAGCGAGAGCAGCCGGTCCTGAAGCCCAGCGTGCGCGATCACCCACGACATCGGCAGAAAGAGCAGCGTGGGCGGAACGAGGTAGGTGAGGAATATGCCCACGCCGACGTTCTGACCCCAGCGGCCCGCAAGCCGGGTGAGTGCGTAGCCCGCCGGCAACGCGAGGGCGAGCGTGATCAGCACGACCACGATTCCGACGAAGGCCGTGTTCTTCACCCAAGTCAGGTACTGCGTGTGATGGAAGAGGAACCCATAGTTCCGCGTGGTCGGCGCGAGACCTCGACCTTCCTCGCGAAGCGCAGCATGAGCACCGCGACCACGAAGAGCAACGGCAGCAGGTAGAGCGAGATCGCGGCTCCCTCGCCGAGGTTCCCCGAGTTGATGCCGGTCTGGTACGCCCAGGTGGTGAGCATCTGGGTCGAGTTGAACGGCCCACCCCGGGTGAGGATGTAGACGACGGTCATGTCCGTCGCCGTGAAGACGATCCCGAAGAGCAGGGCGACGGTGGCGATCGGCAGCTGGAGCGGCAGCGTGACGTAGAGGAACTTTCTGAAGCCGGTTGCCCCGTCGATCCTGGCCGCGTCCTGGACCTCGGTCGGGATCGACGCGAGGCCGGCGAGGAAGATCACGACCGCAAAGGGGATCAGGCGCCAGGCGTGGACCGAGATCACGGCCACGAGCGCGAGCGTCGAGTTGCCCAGCCACTGCGGCGGGTTGAGGCGATCGATGTCGCCGAAGGGCAGGGGGAGCCAGTTGACGACCTTGTAGAGGTAGAACGCGTGGTGCCCCGGGAACAGGTCGTGGACAAGCGTCCAGTTGACGACGCTGAAGAGCGAGTCGTACATCCAGAGCCAGCCGATCGTCGACAGGGGCACCGGCGCCGCCCACGGGAGCAAGATCAAAAAGCGCAGGATCCACCGTCCGTGGATCGGCCGGGTGAGCGCGTGCGCGATCAGGCCGGCGCAGACCAGCACGATCGCCTGCGAGACGACCGTGAACAGGATCGTGTTGCGCAGAGCGCGGCGGAAGTTCGGGTCCGACCACGCGTTCGTGAAGTTGTCGAGGCCGACCCAGTGGCCGTGCAGCGTGCCGCCGGTCGCGTCGGTCAGGCTCAGGTAGACGCTGAGCAGGAGCGGGCCGCCGACGAGCGCGAGGATGAAGATGACGGCCGGGGCGATCAGCGTCGCTGCAAGGAAGCGGCGCTCTTCGAGGAGGTCGCGCCAGCGGCCTCGCGGTCTGGCCTCCGCGACAGCGACCAAAGCCGCGGGATCGTAAAGCATGTGTGAGAATCCGGCCGCCCAGGAAGGGAAACAGAGAGCGTGGCCGACATTCAGCTCGAGCGCCTCACGAAGGTCTACCCCGATGGGACGCAGGCCGTTTCGGCGCTCGACCTCGAGATTCAGGACAGCGAGTTCGTCGTCCTCGTCGGCCCGTCCGGCTGTGGGAAGACGACCGCGCTCCGGATGGTGGCCGGGCTGGAGGCGATCACCGACGGCCTCGTGAAGATCGGCGGCCGGGTCGTGAACAAGCTGCCCCCGAAGGATCGCGACATCGCGATGGTGTTCCAGAACTACGCGCTCTACCCGCACATGTCCGCCTTCAAGAACATCGCGTTCGGGCTCAAGATGCGGAAGGTCGCGAAGCCTGTGATCGGCAGCCGCGTCCGCGACGCGGCGCGCGTGCTCGGCCTCGACCAGGTGCTCGACAAGCGGCCGCGGACGCTCTCCGGCGGCCAGCGCCAGCGCGTGGCGATGGGGCGCGCGCTCGTGCGCGAGCCGCAGGCGTTCCTCATGGACGAGCCGCTCTCGAACCTCGACGCGAAGCTGCGCGTCGAGATGAGAGCCGAGATCGCACGCCTCCAGCGCGACCTCCAGGTGACGACGATCTACGTCACCCACGATCAGACCGAGGCGATGACGCTCGGCGACCGCGTCGCCGTCATGCGCGACGGCGTGCTGCAGCAGGTCGACGTGCCGCAGAAGCTCTACGACGAGCCGGTCAACCTCTTCGTGGCGGAGTTCATCGGGTCGCCGGCCATGAACCTCGTCAACGCCGAGCTCGCCCGGAAGAACGGTCAGCTCGAGGCGCGTTTCGGCGATCATGGCCTCCACGTCGACGACGACGTGCTCGGCAAGCGGCCGGCGCTCGCGGCGTACGAGGGGAAACAGGTCGTCCTGGGGATTCGGCCGGAAGACATGGAAGACGCGAGCCTCGTCGCGGATTCCGAAGGCAGGACGATCTCGGCCGTCCTCGACATCCGCGAGAACATGGGCGCGGACGTCTACGCGCATTTCGGCGTGGGTGCGCCCCCGGTGCGGACGAAGGCCGTCGCCGAGGCGGTCGGGGAGGAGGCGCTCGAGGCGACGAGGGAGCAGGCGCGCAAGCGCGGCAGCCTGTTCGTCGCGCGGCTCGACAGCACGAGCCGCGCGCGCGAGGGCGAGCCGATCGAGCTGGCGGTCAAGACGCGGGGACTCCACTTCTTCGACCCGGAGACGGGCGTCGCAATCTGCGAGCGCAACACCGCTTGAACGCTTGGCCACGAGGCTCGTAAACTCGCCCGACGGGTCATCGCGAACGCAGGAGGCGGCATGGATCCACGGGCTGACGTTCGGACCACCCACCACCCTGACACGGCGCCCGGCGAAGACCTCGCATACGAGCGTGAGGTGCTCGACGAGTCGATCCGGCACGACTACTCGACGAGCGACACCGGCATCGTCCCGCTCACGCGGCGCAGGCCGATGTGGCACTTCATGGGCCTCTGGACGACGTTCGTCGCCGGTTTCTCCTACATGTTCCTCGGCTTCGAGCTGCACGACGGCGGTCACAGCCTGGCTGCGACGGTGTGGATCGTGGCGTTCGGCTACGCGCTCTACATCGGCTACGCGATGGTCGGGTCGTACCTCGGCGCACGC
>VAYE01000066.1 GCA_005883235.1 Actinomycetota bacterium | reverse complement strand
GTAGTGCTGGTGCAGGATCTTGAGCGCGACGTTCCGCTCGAGCAGCCTGTCGCGCGCCTTGAAGACGCTCGACATGCCGCCCGAGCCGACGAGCTCCTCGAGCTCGTAGCGCTCGGCGATGACCTCCCCTACCACGGGAGAGGAATCTTCCCGAAGATCGGCGCCTTTACGCCAGAGAAGCCTCGAGGGCCTGCTCCCAGACCCCGAGCGCCTCGTCGAGCTCCGCGTCGCTGACGACGAGCGGGCACAGCACACGGATGCAGTTCGAGTAGATCCCGGACTTGAGGAGCAGGAGCCCGCGCTCGGCTGCGGCCTCGACGACCGCGGTCGCGAGGTCCGGCGCCGGCGCCTTCGTCTCCCGGTCGGTGACGAGCTCGATCGCGAGCATCGCGCCGAGCCCGCGGACGTCGCCGATGGCCGCGAACCGGTCCTGCCAGCGCACCATCCGCTCGCGCATCGTCTCGCCGATCGTCGCGGCCCGCTCGACCAGGCCCTCCTCCTCGAACACGTCGAGAACGGCCATGGCGGCTGCCTGCGCGACCGGGTTGCCGACGTACGTGCCGCCGATCGCCGAGTCGGGCGGCGCGTCCATGATCTCCGCGCGGCCGACCACGCCCGAGAGCGGCAGCCCGGCGGCGATCGACTTCGCGACCGCCATCAGGTCCGGCTCGATCCCGTAGTGCTCGATCGCCCACATCCGGCCGGTGCGGCCGTATCCGGTCTGCACCTCGTCGACCACCAGGACGATCCCGTTCTCGTCACAGATCCGGCGCACGCCGCGGAGGAACTCGCGCGGCGCGACGACGAAGCCGCCCTCGCCCTGCACGGGCTCGATCACGATCGCGGCCACGTGCTCGGCTGCGACCTGGGTCACGAGCGCGCGCTCGAGATCGGCGAGCGCCTCGGCCGCCGTCGGCCCGCGGTAGTCCTGCGCGAAGGGGACGCGGTAGACCTCCGGCGAGAACGGCCCGAGTCCCGCCTTGTAGGGGTGCGTCTTCGACGTCAGGCTCATCGACAGGAGCGTCCGGCCGTGGAAGCCGCCCTCGAAGGCGATGACGGCCGGCCGCTTGGTGTACGAGCGCGCGAACTTGACCGCGTTCTCGATCGCCTCGGTGCCGGCGTTGAAGAAGGCGGCCCGCGTCTCGCCGGCGATCGGCGCGAGCGCGCAGAGCCGCTCGGCAAGGGCGACGTAGAGCTCGTAGGGCACGATCGTGAAGTCGGTGTGGCTGAAGCGCTCGAGCTGCTCCTGCGCGGCCGCGACGACGCGCGGGTGCGAATGACCGACGTTGAGGCAGCCGACGCCGCCGGTGAAGTCGAGGAACGTGTTCCCGTCGACGTCGGTGACGAGCGCGCCCCGGCCCTCCTGGATGACGACCGGCATGTAGATCGAGAGCGGCTCGGCGACGACCCGTTCCTTCCGGTCGAGGATCTCGCGCGAGCGGGGCCCGGGAATCTCCGTCTTCAGCTCGATCATGCGTGTGGTCGCCATGGCCGCTGAGCCTACCGCAGCGCCCGGAGGCTGCATAGCTGCATAGAGCGCTCTCAGCCCGGGTCGTAGAATCGCCGCGTGGTCCTCTCCGACCGGACGATCAAGCGCCTTTTGGAGGAGGGCCGAATCGTGATCGACCCCTACGACGAGTCGCTGCTCCAGCCCTCGAGCGTCGACGTCCGCGTAGACCGCTACTTCCGCGTCTTCCACAACAACCGCTACGGGTTCATCGACGTCAAGCGGCCGCAGGACGAGCTGACCGAGCTCGTCGAGATGTCAGGGGACACGCCGTTCATCCTCCATCCGGGCGAGTTCGTCCTCGGTTCGACGCTGGAGCGGGTGCGGCTGCCCGACGACCTCGTCGCGCGGCTCGAGGGCAAGAGCTCCCTCGGCCGCCTGGGGCTGCTGATCCACTCGACCGCCGGCTTCATCGACCCCGGCTGGGACGGTCACGTCACGCTCGAGCTCTCGAACGTCGCCAACCTGCCGATCACCATCTACCACGGGATGAAGATCGGCCAGCTCTCGTTCGTGCAGCTGACCGAGCCGGCCGAAGCCCCCTACGGGACCGGCGGGCTCGGCTCCAAGTACCAGGGCCAGAAAGGCCCGACGCCCAGTAGGTACTGGCAGAACTTCGACGGAGACGATGCGGCGTGACCGTTCTCGTCACCGGCGGAACCGGGTTCGTGGGCACCGGGATCGTGCACGCGCTGCGCGCGGAGGACCGCGCAGTGCGCTGCCTCGTGCGCGACGCGCGCAAGGCCTCTCGCCTCGCGAGCTGGGGCTGCGACCCCGTCGAGGGCGACGTCACCGACGCGGCGAGCCTGCGAAGGGCCGTCGAGGGCTGCGATCGCGTCGTCCACCTCGTTGCGATCCGCTCCGGCCGCCGCCGCGACTTCGACCGGATCATGGAGCAGGGGACACGGGACCTCGTCGCCGCGGCGAAGGGCGCAGGCGTCGGCCGGTTCGTGCTGATGAGCGCCCTCGGGACGACCGAGGAGACGAAGGACCTCGTCCCCTACTACCACGCGAAGTGGGAGATGGAGCAGATCGTGAAGGCCTCGGGGCTCGAGCACGTGATCTTCCGCCCGAGCTTCATCTTCGCGGAGCAGGGGGGCGCGCTCGAGGAGTTCAAGCGTGTTGTGAAGCTTGCGCCGGCCACGCCGGTCATCGGCTCCGGCGAGCAGCGGATCCAGCCGATCTGGCGCGACGACGTTGCCACGTACTTCTCGCAGGCCCTCGATCGGCCGGAGGCCGCGAACCGCACCTTCGAGCTCGGCGGCCCGGACGTCGTCAGCTGGAACGAGCTCTGGGAACGCCTGCGGCAGGCGCTCCACGTTCGCCGGCGGCCGCTCGTGCACGTTCCCGTCTCGGTGATGCGCGTGCAGGCGACGCTGCTCGAGGTGCTGCCGCACCCGCCGCTGACGCGCGACCTGCTGAAGATGCTCCTCGCCGGCGACAACGTCGTCTCGGACACGGCCGCCGTGGCGACGTTCCGGCTCCCGCTCGTCCGGCTCGACGAGCAGCTCCGTCGCGCTGCCTAGGAGGGAAGCGGCACGAGCGCCTGGAACTTG